>JAEZLB010000386.1 GCA_023435945.1 Pseudomonadota bacterium
GGCACGACCGCGTTGTTCAACCTGAGCGACGATCGCCTGGGTCACGAGCGCGACTCGGACGGATTCATCGCACAGATCACATACAAATTCGGTGACACGAAGGTCGGCGCCAACTATGGCCGCAGCAGTCTGGACCTGGCCTCGGGTGAGCTGTCCTCGTTCCTTGTGAAGACCAACAAGAAGTACACCGTTGGTGTGTATCACTCCCTGACGGAGAACCTCACGCTGCTGGCCGAGTTCAGCGACATCAAAGCCGAGGCGCACAACGGTCAGGAGAACGACAGCAGCAACTTCAACGTCGGAGCGTATCTGTCGTTCTGATCAGCGCGATCTACGTACTGGCAGCCGGCGCGTTCGCACAAACACGGCAAAGCGAGCGCGCCTGCGAAGGTTCAGTGTTCGAGTCCGCACTCGCGCGAGGCTTCCTTCTCCTTATCGCGATAGAGCTTCGCCATCGTGCGCGCGCGATCGGAGTCGCGGAACACCGCACCTCCTTCGCCGGGCAGACCTGAGTATCTCGAGAAGGTGCCGGCCTCGACGAATTCGTCGTACGTCATTTTGTCGGCGATGTGATCGATGACGCAGGCGCACTGGTACATGGACGCGAGGGTGTCTCCATGCGCTGCGATGCACTGTTCTACGTATTCAACGCGCGCAATCGTCGGATAGTCGTTAGCCGGATTCGGGTCCGCCGCAAATCCGGTGGAGCACACGGCGAGTGTGATGATGAGCATCGCGGCTGCGGGTCGATGGCATAGGCGTTGCATTGTCATGGGGAGCCTCACGATGAATGGTTCGTCACCAGATACAAATGGCGAGCCAGCCGAGCTTCGAGGAACGATCAATCGAGGAAACGCTGGGGGAATCCATATGAAACGTCGAAAGCTATCCATTGCGCTGTCGATAGCGGCAGCTGTGACCTTCAGTGCGGCGGCGCCCGGAGAGAACGGCCGCAACGTGGATCACTATATGGAGAATTCAGCCAACTGGGCGGCGCAGGCCGGTGACTACGCCAATCATCGCTACAGCAACCTGAAGCAGATCAACGCCGACAATGTCGAGGATCTGCAGGTCGCATGGACGATGTCGACCGGCGTGCTGCGCGGCCATGAAGGCTCGCCCCTCGTGATCGGCGACACGATGTATATCCACACGCCATTTCCCAACAACGTCTACGCGGTCAACCTGAAGGATCAGTCGTTCAAGTGGAAGTACGAGCCGAAGCAGGACCCATCGGTCATACCCGTGATGTGCTGCGACACGGTCAACCGCGGGCTCGCGTACGGTGACGGCAAGATCCTGCTGCAACAGGCGGACACCACGCTCGTCGCGCTCGACATGAACACGGGCAAGGTGTTGTGGACTGCCAAGAACGGCGATCCGAAGATCGGCGAGACGAACACGAATGCGCCGCACGTGTTCAAGGACAAGGTCATCACGGGTATTTCCGGTGGTGAGTTCGGCGTGCGCGGACGGCTCATCGCCTATGACCTCGCGACGGGCAAGCCAGCGTGGACGGCATGGAGCACAGGTCCCGACCAGGACTTGCTGATCGATCCGAAGAAGACCGTGACCTGGACCAACGGCAAGCTCGCGCCGGTCGGCGCGAATTCCTCGCTCAAGACCTGGCAGGGCGATCAATGGAAGCTGGGCGGAGGCACCACCTGGGGCTGGTATGCCTACGATCCGAAGCTGAATCTCGTCTATTACGGGACCGGCAATCCTGGAACCTGGAATCCGTCGCAACGACCCGGCGACAACAAGTGGTCGATGACGCTCTTCGCGCGCGATCTGAATACGGGCATGGCGAAGTGGGCGTATCAGATGACGCCTCACGACGAATGGGACTTTGACGGCGTCAACGAAACCCTGCTGGTGGACCTCAACATCAAGGGCAAGACCGTGCCGGCGCTGGTGCACTTCGATCGCAACGGCTTCGGCTACACCCTCAATCGCGAGACCGGCGAGTTGCTGGTCGCAGAAAAGTATGATCCGACGGTGAACTGGGCGAGCAAGGTCGACATGAAGACGGGCCGTCCGATCGTCGACAAGAACTATTCACCCGGCACGACGGGACCGGATGTCAACGTGAAGGACATCTGCCCCGCAGCGCTTGGATCGAAAGACCAGCAACCGGCGAGCTACGACCGCAAGAGCGGACTGGTCATGGTGCCGACGAATCATGTGTGCATGACCTACGAGCCATTCGAGATCGAGTACACGGCGGGTCAGCCGTACGTGGGCGCAACGCTCACGATGTATCCGGCGCCGGGCAGCCACGGCGGCATGGGCAACTTCATCGCGTGGGATCCCGTACAGGGCAAGATCGCCTGGTCGAAGCCCGAACGATTCTCGGTGTGGTCCGGTGCGCTGAGTACCGCAGGTGATGTCGTGTTCTACGGCACGCTCGAGGGCTATCTCAAAGCGGTGAGCCCGAAGGACGGCAAGGAGCTTTGGAAGTTCAAGACGCCCTCGGGAATCATCGGCAACGTGTTCACGTACGAGTACGACGGCAAACAGTACGTCGGCGTGTATTCCGGCATCGGCGGTTGGGCCGGTATTGGCATGGCCGCAGGCCTCACCGAATCGACCGCAGGCCTGGGCGCGGTGGGTGGCTACAAGGATCTCGCGAAGTACACGAACCTCGGCGGATCGCTGATGATATTCGCTCTGCCCGATGACGCAACGCGTGCGACGAAGGCGCAAGTCAAAGACCGCGCAGAGGCGGCACAGTCGGGCGATCGCTGAAAAGTACATCCAGTCGTGAGGCGCATGCCGTGCGAGACGCGGCATACGCCGACTCGGGGGATATTGATGAAGTCCATTGTACTTGCATGTGCACTGATGCTGGCGATCGCGAGCCTCGGTGCAGCTGAAGAAGGCGCGAAACAGTCCTCGTCAGCGGCACCTTACACCGTCAAGGACGGCACCAAGGTCGACGAGGCGACTCTTGCAGGTTGGAAAACCTGGCGTGCGCTTGCTTGCGAGCGTTGTCACGGCGCCGAGCAGGAAGGCATGGTGGGCCCTTCGCTCATCCAATCGATGAAGGTTCTCTCGAAAGAGGATTTTCACAATGTGGTGATGAACGGGCGGCCCGAGAAGGGCATGCCGCCGTTCAGCGGCAGCGCGATGGTGACGAAGAACTGGGAGGGGCTGTACGCCTATTTGAAAGGCCGCTCGGATGGGCAGATTCAGCCGGGACGCCTCACTGCGCTCGATGCACCCTGAAGGACTTCTGCGATGTCGATGCGTAACCCTTTCGTGATGGTCGTGACATTCGCAGCGTACGTGATCGGTGTGTGCTGGTGGTCAGATGCAGCCGCGCAGGCGCAACTAGACACTGTCCCCGACAAGCTCCTGCGTGTCTGCGCCGATCCTGACAACCTGCCGCAGTCGAACGACCGCGGCGAAGGTTACGAGAACAAGATTGCAGAACGTCTTGCCCGTGATCTGGGGCGCACGCTCGAGTACACCTATTTTCCGCAGCGGATTGGATTCGTGCGTAACACGTTGCGACGGCAGGATCCGCAGACGCGGCAGTACAAGTGCGACGTCATCATCGGCGTGCCGAAGGGATACGAGCTCACGGCGACGACGCGGCCATACATGCGCTCGACCTATGCGCTGCTCTTCCGGCATCGCCCGGAGCTCGAGAATCTCGCCACGGCGGAGGACCTGTTGAAGCTGCCGCGCGACAAGCTGCAGGCGCTGCGCATCGGATTGTTCGCGCAGTCTCCCGGAGCGGACTGGCTGTTGCGCAATCAATTGATGGATCACGCGGTGTTCTACGCTGCACAGAGCGGCGATCCGCACGAGACGCCGGCCACCGTCGTCGCACGCGAACTGGGTGCAGGCGCGATCGATGCCGCCATCGTCTGGGGTCCGGTGGCAGCACATCTCTTGCGCAGTCATTCGGAATTTCCCGCGTGGCGCGCCGTGCCTTTCACGCCGGACCGGCAGATCCGCTTCGACTATGAGATCTCGATGGGCGTGCGCTTCGGCGAGAACGAGTGGAAGGCAATGCTCGATGACTGGATTGCCGCGCACGAGCAGAACGTTCATGAAATTCTCGCTGCGTATCGAATCCCGCTGCTCGATGCTCAGGGCAACGTGAAAGCGAGCTTCGATTCGGGCGAGCGCGAACGCACGAACGCCGTGGGCAAGCGCATTCCGCTGCAGCCCGGCTCCGACGGTACCACTCCATGACACGGTACCACTCCAATACAGGGGCGAACGCATGAAGACACGTGCTGCAGTGGCGTACGCGGCCGGCAAGCCGCTCGAAGTGACCACCGTTGATCTTGAAGGGCCGCGCGCCGGAGAGGTGCTGGTCGAGATCAAGGCCACCGGCATCTGCCACACGGATGAGTTCACGCGCTCGGGCGACGATCCGGAAGGACTCTTTCCGTCGATTCTCGGTCACGAAGGTGCGGGAATCATCGTCGACGTCGGCCCGGACGTGACCTCGGTGCGCAAGGGCGATCATGTGATTCCTCTCTACACGCCCGAATGTCGTCAGTGCAAATCGTGTCTGTCGCGCAAGACGAATCTGTGCACAGCCATTCGCGCGACGCAGGGGAAGGGTGTGATGCCCGATGGCACCAGTCGCTTCTCGATTGGTAGCGACGTCATTCATCACTACATGGGTTGCTCGACGTTCTCCAATTTCACCGTGTTGCCGGAGATCGCCGTCGCGAAGATCCGTGAGGACGCGCCGTTCGA
>JAEZLB010000388.1 GCA_023435945.1 Pseudomonadota bacterium
GGTGGTGCGCACGATGCCGACGTAGTTCCACATGAAGCGGCGCAACTCATCCCAGTTATTGGCAATCACCACCTCTTCGTCGGCATCGGTCACGCGGCTTTCATCCCAGGCTGGCAGCGGTACGGACGGTGGCGGCGATGATTGTTCGATATGATGTGCGGTGGCACGGCCGATGACCACGCATTCCAGCAAGGAGTTGCTGGCGAGGCGGTTGGCGCCATGCAGGCCGGTGTAGGTGGTCTCGCCGACCGCATACAGGCCGGGCAGATCGGTGCGGCCATTGATGTCGGTAACAATGCCGCCGCAGGTGTAATGTGCAGCAGGTACGACAGGGATCGGCTGCTTGGTGATGTCGATGCCCAGTTCCAGGCAGCGCGCATAAATCGTCGGGAAATGATGCTTGAGGAATTCCGGCGGCTGGTGCGTGATGTCGAGTTCTACATAATCCAGCCCGCGTTTTTTCATCTCGAAGTCGATTGCGCGCGCCACGATATCACGCGGTGCCAGTTCGGCGCGTTCATCATGCTCCAGCATGAAGCGTTTGCCTGCCGCCGGGCCAGCGGCAGCCGGCAGCTTGAGCAGACCACCTTCACCGCGTACCGCCTCGCTGATCAGGAAGGATTTTGCATAGGGGTGATACAGGCAGGTGGGATGGAACTGGATGAATTCCATGTTCGCAACGCGGCAACCGGCGCGCCACGCCATCGCGATGCCATCGCCGGTCGCGGTATCGGGATTGGTGGTGTACAGGTAAACCTTGCCGGCGCCGCCGGTTGCCATCACCGTATGATCGGCAGCAATCGTCAGTACCTTGCCGGTCTGTATATCCTGCACATAAAGGCCGGCGCAGCGTTGCGGCACGCCTTCAATACCAAGCTTGGCGGTGGTGATCAGGTCGATCGCATAATGATGTTCCAGCAGTGTGATATTGGGATGAGCGCGCACCTTTTGTTCCAGCGTCATCTGCACCGCAGCGCCCGTGGCGTCAGCAGCGTGGATGATGCGGCGCTGGCCGTGACCGCCTTCGCGTGTCAGGTGATAACCGAATTCCGCCTGGTCATCCTTGGTAAAGGGTACACCTTGTTCGATCAGCCATTCTATGGCTTCGCGGCCATGCTCCACGATGTAGCGTGTCGCGCCTTCATCGCATAAGCCGGCCCCTGCCGTCAGCGTATCGGCAATATGCTCTTCGTGACTGTCGCCAGAATCGAGTACGGCAGCGATGCCACCCTGGGCCCAGCTGCTGGCTCCATCATTCAGGCGGCGCTTGGAAATGACGGCAACCTTGCGGTTTTGCGCCAGATGCAGTGCGACAGATAAGCCGGCAAGACCGCTGCCGACGATAACGACATCGAATTTCATAGAATTTGTGAGTGAAGAAGCTGTAGCTACGCCTTAACAGTCCGGCATCATGCAGCAGGTTAATCATTGTGCGTCGTATATGATAACCCGAAGCTTTTATTGCGTTGAAAAAGATCCTATGAGAAAAATTGTGAAATGGGGCGCGGGCTTGTTAGCGCTGGCGATTCTCGGTACCGGACTGGCGATATTTGTCTACGGCCGGAGCAGCCAGCCGCAACTGGATGGGAGACTGGTTTTGCGCGGCTTGACGGCGCCAGTGGACATCGTGCGCGACCAGGAGGGTATTCCGCACATTTACGCACAATCCGAAACGGACGCATGGTTTGCCCTGGGATTTACGCATGCACAGGACCGCCTGTGGCAGATGGAAATGAATCGCAGGCTGCCAGCGGGAAGGCTGGCGGAAATGCTGGGGCCGGCTGCAGCAGGGGCTGACCGCTTCATGCGTACGCTGGGAATACGGCGCAATGCCGAAGCGATTGTCGGGAATATGGCACCGGATGCGCAGCAAGCGCTGCAGGCCTATGCGCGGGGTGTCAATGCCTACCTGGAGAACCGGTCCGGGCCCTTGCCGCCGGAATTTCTGATCCTCGGCGCTCCTGCTCCCGAGCCCTGGCAACCCGCTGATTCGGTTGCCTGGCAGACCATGATGGCGTGGGACCTGGGGGCGAACTGGAGCCAGGAAATATTGCGTATGCGCCTCGCGCAGCGCCTGAGCCTGGAACAGATCACGGAATTCATGCCGCCTTATCCCGACGAAAAACCTTTTCCCACCCGGGATTACACGCAGATGTACCGGGAACTCGCCAGCTTGTCTGAACAACTGCAGAATATCGCCGTACTGGCGCCTGCTTCACATCTGGAGGGCAAAGGCTCGAACGCCTGGAGTGTGAGCGGTGAACATACGGCGTCGGGAAAACCGCTGCTAGCCAATGATCCGCACCTAAGCCTGTCTGCGCCAGCGCTTTGGTATTTTGCCCACCTTTCCGCTCCTGGCTTCGAGGTGGTGGGAGCCACCATACCCGGTGCACCAGCGGTGATACTGGGGCATAACAACCGCATTGCCTGGGGTTTTACCAACACCGCGCCCGATGTGCAGGACTTGTACATAGAGCGCGTTCATCCTGAAAAACCCTCCTTGTATCAGACGCCCGACGGCTGGAGAGAGTTTTCGAGCCGCATGGAACGTATCCGGGTCAAGGGCGGGGCGGATCAAGTACTGGAAGTACGGGAGAGCCGGCATGGACCTGTCATCAGCGGCGTACTGCCCGTTGTCGAAAAAACGGGCCTGGATACCGCTAGTCACGTGATGGCATTTTCCTGGACTGCATTACGCCCCGACGACATGACGCTACAGGCCGCGCTGCGCATCAATCGCGCCCAGGACTGGAATGGCTTTGTAGAGGCCGTACGCGATTTTCATGCGCCGCAGCAGAACATGCATTACGCCGACCGTGATGGCAATCTCGGATTCGTCGCGCCCGGAAGGATACCCAGGCGCAGCAAGCGCAACGACTTGATACGACTGGCGCCGTCACCGGGTTGGGA
>JAEZLB010000026.1 GCA_023435945.1 Pseudomonadota bacterium
AACCTGTTTACCCCCACCAGGCGTGCGGAAATAATTCCGGCCCGTGCCATGGCCCTGCGACTGCGCGATTTTTCTCTGTCTGACTTATCATGCAAAGTATTTCCCCCGGATACGAGGGTATTTGAAAAAAGGATAAGCAGATATGGTGGGTACTCCCTTCTCCGAGCAGGATTGGCGTCGCTTCCTCGAAAGCATAGGCGAGGATGCCGAGCGTCCCGGCTTGCTTGAAACCCCGGCGCGAGTGAACAAGGCCTGGAAGCACTGGACTTCCGGTTATCAGCAAAACCCGGCCGATGTCCTCAAGGTATTCGAGGATGGTGCGGAGCAATACAGTGAATTGATCGTGGTTCGCAATATTCCTGTCTATAGTCATTGCGAACATCATCTCGCGCCGTTTTTCGGCAGCGCTACCGTAGGCTATCTGCCGCAGGGGAAAATCGTCGGTCTGTCCAAGCTGACTCGGCTGGTCGACTGTTTTGCCAAACGCCTGCAGGTGCAGGAGAGACTGACCATACAAATTGCCGAAGCCCTGATGACACATTTGGAACCGGCAGCCGTAGGCGTACTGGTGAAGTGCCGCCATCTTTGCATGGAAAGCCGCGGCATACGCACGCCCGGCGAAGAAACCATTACCTCCGCCCTCTTGGGCGATTTGCGCACCAACCTGGCATTAAGGACGGAGTTCCTGTCGCTGGCCCAGAAGGACTGAACGGGATGCGTGCAGAGAGTCTGGCTCTGCATCTTTCGGAAATGGGAAAAAAAAGAGCCCGCCTGAAAAGGCGGGCTGGAATCTATACCAAAGGAGAGGATATAGAGGAGACAGGTGCAAGTATAAGAACACCTGCGTTATAACTCCAATTCTATTTTCGGATAGCTGTCATTTTTTTTATGAATATGATTGCCATACCCATGGCAGCACCCGTCCTCCCTCTGTGAGAACGCCTTCAGTCGAGGCGTCCTTACCGCACCTGACGCATTCAGCGCTTGGGCGCCAGCATAGTCTGGCGGCAGTTGGGTGCGCCACAACGGCAGCCATAAGCACGCTTCAGCTTGGGCGTATGACGCTCATCGAGTTGCAGGCGGTAGTCATAACAAAGTTCTTCGCCCCGGCGGATTTCGCGTATCGCATAAATATAAACCCGCCCTTTTTCTTCCCGCGCTTCGCAATTCGGATCGCAGCCATGGTTGATCCAGCGTGCATCATTACCGTTGTCGCCCCCATCAATGACCTTGCCACTTTCCAGGCTGAAGAAAAAAGTATGGAAAGGATTCTCCGGATCGGCACCGGAACGCTTGACGGCCTCGCGCGCACTGATGCGCGTGCCCGCATATTCAATCAGCAGGGTTTCCGGCGCTATCTTGCGAGTAGCGAATACGCCGCGGCCATGAATTTTTGAATTGCGAACTGCGAAAGGTGGTTTCTGTTCTTTAGAAACTACTGAAGCTGTATGATCTTTTTTCATCGCGTATAGTTATCACATCACGGCCGGATGGCCGGTAAGCATACTTGCAGCAAGGTGATGGCATGAAGTGAGTGCAACAGATGAAAGGCGGCATTTGCGATGGCGTTCTTCCTGCCACCCACCTCTTCTCCATGTTCTGCGCACGTGAGATACACTTTATTGCTGGGCGCCATTGTAACGCCTTGAATGACATGAATTCGACGGTTACCATCGAATTCATATGAGACACGACAAAAAAATTTGCCGCCCCCCATTCTTTACGGCCAGGAGCGGCAGATTTCCGGCTCTCCCTGATCGCTTTACCCTCTATTCCTATCAACGCCATGCGTAAACCGACAAAAATCCTGCTGACTATCCTGGGCATCGTGATAGCCGTTCCCCTGGTAGGCATAGCCATTATCGCCGCTGTCTTCGACCCGAATGATTACAAGCCCATGCTGGTTGACCTGGTCAAGGAAAAGCAACAGCGCACGCTTTCCATACCTGGCAATCTCGCGCTGACTTTTTTTCCTAAGCTAGGGGTGCAACTCGGACAAACCAGCCTGTCCGAACGCAACAGCCCTGACGTGTTTGCATCCATAGAACACGCCAAACTGTCAGTCGAATTGCTCCCTCTGCTTTCCGGCAGGCTGGTGGTCGATAACATTCTGCTCGACGGTGTGACCGCCCGCCTGCAACGTGCGGCCGACGGCAGTACCAACATCGATGACTTGCTGGCGCAGGACGAGGAGAAAAAGGATGAAACAAAAACAGACGAACAAGGTAAAGAACAGGGCAAAGCACTGAATTTTTCCGTGGATGGCATACGCATCGCTAACGCCAACCTGGAACTGGATGACCGCCTGGAGAACCGCACGCTGCAGGCCTCCAATCTGAAATTGGAAGCCGGACGGCTGGCTGATGGCGTACCCAGCAAGATCTCCCTTACCACACACCTGAAAGGGGAAAATCCGCAGATTGCAGGCAATGTCTCGGTGCAAAGTGATATCTTGTTTGACCGCGCCAAGCAGGAATATACCGCCAAGAATCTTGTTGTCCGCCTGGATGGCGCATACGCTGACTGGAATGACCTGGCCGTCAAAATTGCCGGCAATGCAGATATCGCACCGACTCATTTCCTGCTCAGCAAACTGGAGATAGAAGCGAGTGGCAGACAGGGAGAGCGCACCATTCAAGCCCAACTTTCGTCGCCAGAACTGAGCCTGCGCGATGAACAGATACGTGGCGGCGGTTTACAGGCTAAAGCGCAACTGAAGGAGGGGCCGCAGAATATTGCTATCAATAT
>JAEZLB010000083.1 GCA_023435945.1 Pseudomonadota bacterium
CCAGCACCTGAGTCAGCGTACCATTGACTTCCAGATAAGTCTGATTCAGACGGCGCAGGCGCTTGCCGGTTACGCGCACTACCCATGCGATCAGTGGAATCAGTACCAGCGTAATCAGTGTCAGGCGCCAGTTCAGCCAGAGCAGATAACCCAGCAGGCCTACTACGGTCAGCGTATCCCGGATCAGCGATACAAAAACACCGCGCACCATGTCGATGATCTGCTGCACCTCGAACATGATGGAATTAATTACAGAACCGACCGAGGTCTGGTTATAAAACCCCAGGGGCACATCCAGGATGCGGTCGAACATCTGCTGCCGCAGGCGGTTGAGCAGGCGCGTCGAGGCCCAGGTCATCATGTAGTTGGTCATGAAGGTGGACAGGCCGCGAATGATAAATATGCCAATAAGGAAGACAGGCACCATCCACAAGGAAAAACCGGGCTCAGCGGAAAAACCGGTGTCCAACAGCACCTTCATCATCGCAGCCAAGGCAGGTTCGGTGGCTGCCGTGACGATCATGGCCAGCAACGCCAGGGTCAGCCGCCCCTTGTAAGGTTTGAGCATATGCACCAAACGGCGCAGATGAGCCCGCGATTTTTCAGATTTTTGTGCCATCCTGTATCCAGACAGTGGGACGCCACGGTCCCAAAACTCCGCATTATCTCTTATTTGCCGGTGCGCGAGCAGGGCACGAATGCACGTTGTCGGTAGCGGTATGTCGTGGTGTCATTTTGCTACGCTTACCACTTGGCTTAACAGCTTGGCGAAACGGCAAAATCAGGCGCCCATCCCAGCCTGGCCCAACTTCAGTTACCATGACGGCTTGTTTTCACCGGCCTGCTGCCATGCCTGACTCCGCCCTGCTCGACGAACTGACCGTCATCGTAGTGACCTATAACAGCGCCCATTGCATTGAAGGCCTGACCCCTGCCCTGTCCTCACTTCGGCACGTGATGGTCGTCGACAATGCCAGCGAAGATGGCACTCCTGAAACAGTCGCTGCCCAACTGCCGCACGCAACCATCCTGCGCAATGATCGTAACCTCGGTTTTGGTGCCGCCAACAACCGCGCCCTGCAGAAAGTTACGACACGTTATGCGCTCCTGCTGAACCCTGACTGTTTGCCCACGCTGACAGCACTTTCACAGTTGCTGGAAGCTGCCACGCAATTTCCCGATGCCGCCATCATTGCGCCTCACCTGACCAACAAAGATGGCAAACCTGAGGTCAATTATCGATGGCCGTATTCGCACTGGGATTCACAGGGACCAGGCGCCACGGCCCCCTGCTGCGTCGGATTCATATGCGGCGCGGTCATGCTCTTCAACATGGAAGTCATGCGGGAAATCGGCTTCTTCGATGAAACCTTCTTTCTCTACTATGAAGACGAAGATCTGTGCCAGCGCGCCTTCATGGCGAAAAAACCCATGGTCATCATGCCGGATATACGCCTGACTCACCTTTCACGCGGTTCGACACGTGGCCCGCACCGCCTGCGCGCAGAGTTTTATCGGGGCTATCATCATGTGCAATCCAAGCTGATTTTTACGGACAAGCATGTGGGACAGCAGGCTGCTTTCAGGCTGCGCTGGAAAACCATGGCGCTTGCCGTGATCGCTTTGCCGCTACGCTTGCTGTTGCCTCAGCCACGTTATGTGGCGCGCCTGTTGGGCCGCATAGAGGGATTGAGGAAATATCTTCCTCAATCCCGGCAAATGCCTTAACGACCAGCGCAGACCTTAGTACTCGATACGTACATTCTTCTCGGTCAGCCACTCCGCCAGTTTGGCGCGCAAGTCATCGTCGGCACGTACCCGCCACTCATCCGATAACTGCAGTTCGCCCAGTGCTCCCTGGGTCGTGTACTCGACCACCACCGGGCAGGCCTGCGGCTGCTGAAATGGTGCCAGCAATTCGCGCAGCTTCCTGGCATCAGCCTGGCCATTCATCGACAAGCGCAGTGCCTTGGCATAAGTCGCGCGCGCCTGCGTAATTCCCATTACCTGCTCTGCCGTGATACGCAGGCCACCGGTAAAGCGGTCTTCCGATACCTTGCCCTGCACGATCAGCAATTCGTCTTCCTTGAACAGGGCGCGATTCTGATCCAGCAGCTCGCTATACACCGTCACATCCGCCGTGCCGCTGCCATCATCCAGCGTAACGATCATCATCTTGCCGCGCTGCGTCATTTGCGTACGCAGCGCCGAGATGATGCCGGCAAGCGTTCTGGGATCACGCGAGGGTGTCAGGTCGATAATGCGGGTCTTGGCAAAACGTCTTACCTCTTGCGCATACGCGTTGAACAAATGACCGGAGAGATAAAAACCGAGCGCGGTTTTTTCTTCGGTCAGTTTTTGTTTTTCCGACCAGGGCGCAACTTTCACATACTCCGGTGGCGGTTCCAGATCACTATCATCACCGCCGAACAGGCTTACCTGATTGGCCGAGGCTTCCGCCTGCTCCGCACACTCCATCGCATAATTCACGGAAGCCAGGAGAATGCCGCGATCGATATTGAAACAATCCATCGCACCGGCGCGAATCAGCGCTTCGATAGTGCGGCGATTGATCTGGCGCTTGTCCACGCGCTTGACGAAATCGAACAGGTCGGTGAAAGGTCCGCCGGATTGGCGAGCCGCGATGATGGCTTCAATCGCATTCTGTCCCGAGCCCTTGATCGCACCAAGTCCATAACGGATTTGGGTGGCGCGCTTGCCCGGCTCGCCCACCGGCTTGAAACGATAGACCGACTGGTTGATGTCTGGCGGCAGCAGCTTCATGCCACAGACATCGAGCGCGTCTTCCACCAGGATACGGACCTTGTCCGTATCGTCCATGGCGAGCGACAAGTTGGCTGCCATGAAGGCTGCGCAGTGATGCGCTTTCAGATAGGCAGTCTGGTACGACAACAATGCATAAGCGGCAGCGTGCGACTTGTTGAAGCCGTAACCGGCGAACTTTTCCATCAAGTCGAAAATTTCGTCTGCCTTTTGCTCGGAAAGGCCGTTTTTAGCCGCACCCTCGCGGAACAAGAGACGATGCTGCGCCATCTCTTCCGGCTTCTTCTTGCCCATTGCCCGGCGCAGCAGGTCAGCACCACCCAGCGTGTAGCCACCGATCACCTGAGCCATCTGCATCACCTGCTCCTGATACACCATGATGCCGTAGGTCTCGGACAGAATGGGCTCTGTACGCGGATCGGGATAATCGAACTTCTCACCGTGCTTACGACGACAGAAATCAGGGATCAGGTCCATAGGACCAGGACGGTACAACGCCACCAGCGCAATGATGTCCTCGAAGCGGTCAGGACGCGCTTCCTTCAGCATGCCTTGCATGCCCCGGCTTTCCAGCTGGAATACGGCGACGGTCTTGGCCTTGGTCAGCAACTCGTAACTTGCACGATCATCCAGCGGAATTTTGTCCAGGCTGAAGTCAGCCATCGCCGGGTCCAGCTCCTTGATGTAGCGTACCGCGAGGTCCAGGATGGTCAACGTGGTCAGGCCCAGGAAGTCGAACTTCACCAGGCCCACGGCTTCCACATCATCTTTGTCGTACTGCGATACCACACCACTGTCGCCGCCCTGCGTATAAAGCGGACAGAAATCAGTCAACTTGCCGGGAGCGATCAGTACACCACCCGCGTGCATGCCGATATTGCGGGCGATGCCTTCGACCTGCTGCGCAAGATCCAGCAGCTGCTTGACCTCTTCTTCCTTATCAAGGCGCTCCGCCAGTTGCGGCTCTTCCTTGATCGCATCTTCGATCGTGACCTGCTTGCCCGGCTTGAACGGAATCAGCTTGGAGATGCCATCGCAGAAGGTATAGCTGAAGTCAAGCACGCGCCCCACGTCACGCACTGCCCCCTTGGCGGCCATGGTGCCAAAAGTAGCGATCTGCGACACCGCATCCTTGCCATAACGGTCCTTCACATACTGGATGACCCTGTCGCGCCCTTCCTGGCAAAAGTCGATATCGAAGTCAGGCATCGATACACGCTCGGGATTCAGGAAACGTTCGAACAGCAGGTTGTACTTGAGCGGATCGAGATCGGTAATCTTTAATGCGTAAGCCACCAGCGAACCGGCGCCAGAACCACGCCCCGGGCCGACCGGCACGCCATTGTTTTTCGCCCACTGGATAAAGTCAGCCACGATCAGGAAATAACCGGGGAAACCCATCTTGATGATGGTGCCGGTTTCGAATTCCAGACGAGATTCGTAACGAGGCCTCTCCTTCTCGCGCTCCGCCTCATCCGGATACAGCTTCAGCAAACGTTCTTCCAGGCCAGCCTTGGCCTGCATCACCAGGAATTCGTCCAGCGAGATGCCTTCAGGTGTCGGAAATAAAGGCAGCTTGGGCTTGCCGAGCTCCAACTGCAGATTGCAACGCTTGGCAATTTCGACGGCATTGCGCAACGCGTTCGGCATATCGGCAAACAATTCCGCCATTTCCGCCTGCGTCTTGAACCCCTGTTGCTCGTTAAAACGTTTTACACGGCGCGAGTTGCCGAGAATCTCGCCTTCGGCAATGCAAGTCCTTACCTCATGCGCGACATATTCTTCCTGTGTCAGGAACTGGATAGGGTGAGTCGCCACCACCGGCAACGTCAGGCGCGCTGCAAGATTCACTGCTTGCCGCACATGGTTTTCCATATTGGGCTGGCCGTAACGCTGCACTTCAATGTAGTAGCTGCCCGGGAACAGTTCAGCCCAGCGTTGCGCACAACGTTCCGCCGCTTCGATATTGCCATGGTCGATACACGCACCCACGTCCCCAGCATGCGCACCCGACAAGGCAATCAGCTCACTGGCCGCGCCATTCTCCAGCCAGTCGGCGCGAATTTCCGCGCGCCCCCTGTGCTGGTTGGTCAGCCAAGCCTTGGCCAGCAGGTCGCACAACTGCAGATAACCCTGCTTGTTCTTGACGAGCAACAGCAGGCGTGATGGCTTGTCGCGATCAGTCTCGTTGGTAATCCATACATCGCAACCGACGATGGGTTTAATACCCTTGCCACGAGCGCCCTTGTAAAACTTGACCATGCCAAACAGGTTGGCCAGGTCGGTAATGGCCAGAGCAGGCTGATTGTCCTTGGCGGCAGCCTTGACCGCATCGTCCAGACGGACCAGTCCGTCGACGATGGAATATTCTGAATGGAGGCGGAGAAGGATAAATTGCGGCGAATTCATGCCCCTATTTTACCCGCAGGAAACGAGGGCTACGAAGTTCGTTTGGGAATCATTGAGGCGCGTTATATAATACCGACAAATCAATGAGTTATAAGCACTTCAGGTATGCATTCCCATCCTCCCTACGTTAATATCGCGGCTTACAAATTTGTTACTTTCGATGACAACGTTGAGAAACGTCCTGAATTTCAACGGATCTGCAAGGAATTGGAGCTCAAAGGCACGATTCTGTTAACGCCTGAAGGCATCAACCTTTTCCTGGCTGGCCTGCGCCAGCAGGTCGATGCCTTCCTGTCGTGGCTGCGCAGCGACGAGCGTTTTGCCGACATCATCGTCAAGGAAAGCTTCTCTGACGATCAGCCCTTCAATCGCATGCTGGTCAAGCTCAAGCGCGAAATCATCCGCATGGATCATCCGCTCATTCAGCCGGAAAAAGGACGCGCGCCCATGGTGGAACCTGCTACGCTCAAGCGCTGGCTGGATCAGGGGCATGACGACGCAGGCAAACCGGTGGTGATGGTCGATACCCGCAATGCCTTTGAGGTGGATGTAGGCACGTTTGAAAATACCGTGGATTACCGCATCACCAAGTTCACGGAATTCCCGCGCGTAATTGCCGAACACAAGGATGACTTTGAAGGCAAGACCGTGGTGACCTTCTGCACCGGAGGCATACGCTGCGAGAAAGCAGCGATCCATATGCAGAACGTCGGCTTCGATCGCGTGTTCCAGCTTGACGGCGGCATCCTGCGTTACTTCGAGGAAGTCGGTGGCGCCCATTATGTCGGCGACTGTTTTGTGTTCGACAAACGTACTGCGCTGAACCCCAAACTGGAACCGACCGATACCGTGCAATGCTATGCCTGTCGTGCCGTGGTGACGCCCAATGAACAGAAGTCGCCGCTGTATGTCGAAGGCGTATCCTGCCCGCATTGCGCGCCTACCAGACAGAATTCCTCCGCATCCCAGGCTGCGACACAAATTTAAGCATCTATGCCTGCCGCTTACATCGGCCGCTTTGCACCTTCGCCTACCGGCCCCTTGCATGCCGGCTCGCTGGTGGCGGCGATGGCCAGTTACCTCGATGCCAAAGCGCATCAAGGCATCTGGCGCGTGCGCATCGAAGATATCGATGAAACGCGCACGGTAAGCGGTGCCGCAGAAGACATCCTTCACAGCCTGAAAGCCTTTGGCATGTACTGGGATGGCGAAGTGGTGTGGCAAAGCCACCGCAAGCCGCTTTACCAGGCCGCTTTCGACCAACTCGGCACCAATGCCTATCCCTGCGCCTGCAGCCGCAAGGAGATCGCCGATTCGCGCATCGGCATCGCCGGCGATGGCGCAGCAATCTATCCGGGCATCTGCCGTAACGGCCTGGCGGCGGGCAAAGCACCGCGCGCATTGAGACTACGCGTACCGGACGAAGACGATCCTGCCAGCATCATCCAGTTTGACGATCGCTGGCTCGGCCCGGTGTCCCAGAATCTTGCAACGGAAGTCGGGGATTTCGTATTAAAGCGCGCCGACGGTTTCTGGGCCTACCAGCTTGCCGTGGTGGTGGATGATGCGGAACAGGGGATCACGGATGTGGTGCGCGGCGCCGATTTGCTGGATTCCACTGCGCGCCAGATTTATCTGCAGCACTTGCTGGGATACCCGACACCGCGTTATCTGCATGTGCCGGTCGTGGTCAATCCGCAAGGCGAAAAACTCTCCAAACAAACCGGGGCAAGGCGCCTCGATACCGATGATCCGCTCACAGCGTTAATCCGTGCTGCGCGTTTTCTCGAATTGCCTGTTGACCAGGCAATGTCCATCGAGGACTTCTGGCGACAGGCTGTGCCGGCTTGGGCACAGCGCTTCGCTAATTAGCCGCTTAATTTTTTGGCAGCCCGCCCAGCAGTGCAGCACGTTTTACGGGCTTCTGCACCGAGGACTTGGACGAAGTCACAGGGCGTTCCGTCTTGGCTACGGGCGCCTCCGAAGGTTCGTAGGGCTTCAGGAACCAGGGGTCGATCTTTTCCTTGCGTGGCACAAAGGATGAGGCGGTGCGCTCGCTGCGCGGAGCTGAAGCGGACTCGCGGGAACCACGCGAGCTTGTTTGAGCATGAGGACGACGGGAAAAACCTTCCAGCACCTGTGGCACCAGCTTGCGCTTGATGAGCTTTTCAATGTCGGCCAGCAGGCGGGCATCCTTTTCCGAACACAGAGAAATCGCATCGCCCGATGCACCGGCTCGTCCCGTGCGGCCTATGCGATGCACATAATCTTCTGCGTTGTACGGCAAGTCATAGTTGATCACGCAAGGCAACTCGGCAATATCAAGGCCACGTGCCGCCACGTCGGTCGCCACCATCACATCTATCGTGCCATTCTTGAATGCCTCCAGCCCCGCCATGCGTTCGGCCTGGGTCTTGTCGCCGTGAATGGCGGCGGCCTTGATACCCTGTTGCTCCAGTTGGCGCGCCAGACGCGAAGCGCCGATCTTGGTGTTGGTGAAGACCAGAATCTGCTTCGCCTCGCGCTGGCTGATGATGTGTGCAACCATGTCGCGCTTGTCTTCTTCGCTGGCGGTATAGATGGTTTGCGTCACCTTGTCGGCCGTGGCATTGCTGCGAGCCACTTCGATCAGTACTGGTTTATTCAGGAAACTGGCAGCAAGCTTCTTGATCTCGGGCGAAAAGGTCGCGGAGAACATCAGGTTCTGACGCTGCTTCGGCAAGAGGTTGATGATGCGCTGAAGATCCGGCAGGAAGCCCATATCCAGCATACGGTCCGCCTCATCCAGCACCAGGATTTCCGTCTGTGACAGGTTCAGGACTTTTTGCTGCACATGGTCGAGCAGGCGGCCCGGCGTTGCGATCAGGATTTCCACGCCGGCGCGCAAGGCGGCAGTTTGGGGCGCCATGTCTACACCGCCAAAGATGACGGCCGAACGCAGCGGCGTGTGCTTGCAATAAGACTTCACATTTTCCGCCACCTGGTCCGCCAGTTCGCGTGTAGGCGTCAGGATCACCGCGCGCACAGGATGACGCGCAGGCGACATGCTGCTATTGGCGAAAGGCAGCAATCGCTGGATGATGGGCAGAGAAAAACCGGCTGTCTTACCGGTACCGGTCTGCGCCGCACCCATAACATCTCCGCCCTGCAATACCACAGGAATGGCCTGTGCCTGGATGGGCGTAGGGTGGACGTAGCCCTGATCGTTCAGTGCTCTCAGGATATCGGGCGAAAGACCCAGATCTTCAAAACGTATGGTGGGGGAAGGAGTACTAGGCAGGTTTTCTGGCATTGTGACATTCATTCAGCTGTTATCGGGAATGAGCATAATCACAGACTAGCCGAAACCAACGCAGTGGACAGCGAAGAAACATGGTTGCTCATTAACCTCATTGGCCCTGATACATCTTTAAAATCGTATCGGGCATGATGCACCCTATTATACGCGTCGTCTGGCGATTAGCAGGTCCGACGATATAAGCCCCTATCAGGAGACTTGTCGAATCGTTATGCTGCTCAATGAAATGGATTTACCGACGATTAGCCTGCGCAAGAATCAGCCTGTCCGTGCACAGGCTCTCTCTCATCTTTGGGGCGGAGTAACGGGCTCAGAGCCGATTTTTAATTCATCCTGCTCCCTACAGGACACACATACAATCAAGAATAATTGCCTAATTAATAATTACTATTCGACAATCTTTTCGGTCAGGTTGACCTACCTCCCTCTTGCTGCGATTTCAAAGTATCAGTAACCGTCTTGGCCACGACTGCTACTGTCTTCTTCAATGTATATAAAAGAAACGGTTACCGTCTCGAAATCAGCTGCGGCCTTAAAAGAAAAAGGACTTAGGAAACCTCCTAAGTCCTTTTTAAATTTGGTGGGCCTCCCGTGAGTCGAACACGGCACCAACGGATTATGAGTCAAGCCAAGCTATAAGAAGGTTACTCAATTTCTCCAAACTTCGCTAGACATTTGTTTTCTAAACTTCACTGCTTGTAACTGGCGATGATAGCGCCACTCCGGCAAAATTCCGGCAGGTAGAGCGGTGGACATACTACGAAGCCATTCATCACGTGCTACAGCGGTATCGTTATAGATACACTCGGCTAACCACGCCAAAGCGAGTTCAAGTGTATCGGAACTCACTTCGCCCGGAAAATCAGTTTCTTCGCCTGACGACCATGGAGCGCCGTTCGACCAAAGAATACCCCATTGGAAGCTAAACAATAGCCTCAATAAATCCCATTCTCGACATGGCGCCTTGCGACGCATGAGACGAGCTAGGCTGTGTTCCTTTCCGTCCGTGTTATTGGCGGCACTATATTTAAGTTCCCAGTACGTAGGATGCTCCTCATAGCCAAGGCGGTAAACAGACGATTCAAAACCTCGCAAGTTGAAATTCTCTCCAGGAGTTCCGATGATTTGGTCATCCTCGTCGCCATAACCGAAAAGACATAGTCCATTGTTCCGAATGATGACCCTGCGGGCTGGGCGTTTCAACAGTCTTGCAACCCGGAATTCTAAATTTTGCACAGAGTGTGCTTGTGGCGCGCGCGACTTCTTGTTGGCCGCATCCAGCGCATATCGATAGGCCTGCCCATCTGGGAGATGCAATTGCTCGTCAATCTGGGGATAGCTTAGCCCAGCTATGTCTTGCACTTCCTCAATTAGCATCGCCGCAAATTGCTTGAGCGCCCTGTTAAGCCTTCGCCCTTTATTCGGACCGACGTTCGCCATAGATGCCTTTCAGTTTCAAAAACTGGCCGTTTCCACAAAGAAATTGGAAGTCTAAGCTTGGCTTGGCTCAACTACAAGTCATCGGTGATTTCAAATGGCAAAGATAGATACGGATTTTCGGCAGTTATTTGCGCACATGGCACCTCAAGCCATTATTTCTCGATCTGAACTTGCACTCCTGCTCTCGACTACTCAAGGTGCTGTTTCGCAAATGATCTATAGAGGCGAGCTTCCTGCCACGGCATTTCCGAATAAGCGGCGGGCATGCTGGTTTGTCGGAGACATTCGGCGCTGGCTAGATGAGATCGCGACTCAAAGATCTCCTTCAAGGCCCCAAATTTATTCAAGCGACGCGCCCCGAATTGGTAGGCCACGGCATCCAACTAACGACTCAGCGCGTTAGCTAAAGCCAAAATGAAATATGGATTCTAAATCGACACAATTATGCGTCAATTTGGGAAACTCGGATTTGGGGGAATAAATGAAAATGGAACGACAACGCGCCATCAACAACGCTGAATTCTGGCGCTCCCCATGCATCACAATCGGACCCAAGAGGACAAGGCGGCACTGTTTTACCTGCTTACATCGCCACATTTCAAACAAATGGGGTCTAGAAGATTGTGCCTCGCATTGCGGTGGCCAAAATATTGATGCTGCATGAAAAGTTATTTCGATCAAATGTCTGCGATGGTAAGCGTTGAAGATGATAACAATGAGTCGAGTCAGCCTCCGCGCAATAAAGGGCTCGCCACAACACTTGCGTTGCTCCGTCAACGTGAGCAGCAGGCACAGGAACGGCGACAGGTCAGAGCAGAAAACGTGGAGCCTCGATTGGCTAGGTGGCATGACTGGGAACGTGCAATGCCAACGTCGCTATCTCGTTCAGCAGTCTTTGCACCTGTAGGACATGGGCAACGCTTGAAACACGTCAACGCACTGATTGACAGCCGCCCTGACGTAGTTCTTACGTTTACGGGAACACAACTGGACATGGGCGACGCCGACGTGTTCTTACATCTATTGGAACTCGCTAAGCGTCATCCTCTTGGAACTAGATTCTGCGCCAATCGCGCTCAGTTTCTCAAAGCAATTGGCCGCGCCTATGAAAGCAAGGGCGCAACGAGGAGCCGCTCCGGTTCAATCGGGGAAAAGCAATATCGGTGGCTTGATGAATCACTTAAGAGACTGCGAGAAGCCTCCTTGATGTTTGTAATCAAAGCCACCCCTCGCCGCCAGGAATCGGGCGGGATTCTCAACTTACTTGGTGCTCTTTTTTGGGACCGCGAGCGAAATGTCTACGAATTCGCCATCGAACCCGAAATCGACAAACTATTTTCGAGTTTCAGCAGAGTTTACTGGGAACGCCACCTTGCCATTCCGAAAACAGATCAGCTTGCGAAGTGGATGCATTTTTTTGTCGCCGGATGCGAAAAGAATAACGAAACCCGCATCGGACTTACGTATCTCCGTACCTACAGCGGTAACAAGCACCGACGAATAGATCATTTCAGAAGTTCTATGCAACGCTCATTGGAAAATCTAGCCTCCGCCGGAATTGTCGCGCCCACTTGGTACATCAGAGAAAAAGACATGATGGTTTGCTTCACTCGAGTCATATAACGAGTCGGCACGGCAATACAAGTCATGCGGTATAGCGATACACCATGTCGGTACGGCGGCACATCGCTGCCGGTACTGCAATACGAATTGGCGGTATGGCAGCACAAGCAGTCTTGGTAACTTATTGATTTGCAAGATAAATCGCAACGATTTTATCGCCTTGTTATTTACTGTTAAAGATATTTGTTAATTGGTTTGTAGGCCTAGATTGTGGAAAAACTGTGAAAACAACCAGATCGACAACAAGTAAGGATGTCCGCATGATGGATTGCGAGGCAACCAAGCGCCCGGGAAATATACTCAGCATATACCTTGGCGAAGAGCTCAAAGTAAGCTGGCTACGTTTCTGCATTGTGAACAACACAACATCAAGCGCAGCAATGCGTGATGTCGTTCGCAAACTCACCAGTAGATCGCTCGCACCGCGAGTATTTGAAACTGTCCATGAGCATCCCGACCTAGGGCGTCAACGAATCGAATTGCGCCTCACGTCCTCTGAGTTCGAGAGCGTCACACAATTGGCGCAGAACTGCGGGAACTCCCCGAATACTTGGATCGTGAATCTCGTCCGTGCAAACCTTACCCAAAAGCCTCAGCTTGGGTTTCATGAGCTTTATGCCCTCGGCGAGTCGAACTCTAACCTATTGGCCATCGGCCGCAATCTCAATCAGATTGCACGCTGGATGAACGCGAATAAGGGAAGTGCACCGCTGGAACTGGCTTATATTGAACGGCTGTACAAACATATCGTTGCTCATACCGAAGAGGTTACTGCGATCATGCGTGCGAATGTTGACCGGTGGACCCTGAAATGACAATGCATCCCGATGAGCTGATTGCCGAATGGGGCGAGCGCTTGTATTACAGACCGGTACAGAAGCGAGCTACGAAGCGGAGTAGTTCCGGTCTGCTTATTGCCGTTGCGGCTATAGCTCTGTCAGTCCGAGTACGTGCGGACAGAGTACGCAGAATTGCCGCGCTGACTGCAAAGAATGCACCGGAGGTAATGGTCAAAATCTCTAGCAGTAGTAAGGGGATGAATAAGATCAAGGCGCATTTCGATTACATCTCTCGCAATGGTAAGGTCGAGATGGAAAACGAGAACGGTGAATCGATCACGGGCCGAGAGAGCGTCCGTGATCTCTGTGACGAATGGAAGAGCGGGCTCTACGGAATTCCGTCCGAGGGAGTGAAACGTGAGGCCTTCAACATTGTTCTGTCGATGCCGCCAGGGACAGACCGGATTTGCGTGTCCCAGGCTGCGCGAGAGTTCGCCCGCTCCGAGTTTTCTGGAAATCATCAATACGTATTGGTCACTCATGACGACGAACGTCATCCGCACGTTCACCTTTGTGTCAAAGCATTCGGCTTGGACGGCACGCGCCTGAATCCAAGAAAGGCAGACCTCCAACGATGGCGCGAGCGGTTCGCAGAGACGCTTCGGGACCGAGGTATTGAAGCAAATGCGACGCCGCGCTTAGCACGTGGCATCACCAGAATCGCGAAACGGCAATCGGATATTCATAAATCCAGGCGAAATCATGATTTGCCCCTACAGCATACTCACGATTCCACGCAGATGCAGAAGCTGATGAGGGCCCCTCTTAAGGCGTATGAAGGCATGGCGCATGCGTTAGCTCGCTCCAGTGAGGTCAAGGATCGCCAACTCGCTATCGGTATTGTCCAATTCGTGAGGGATATGCCGGGCATAGATGCGATTCTCGAAAGAAAAGGAACCTCTCAGCAGAAAGAAAGAGAATTTTCTGCCCAAGGACAAAAAACGCCTGGTCGCGATAACCGAGGTCCGGAACGTGAATAACAAGGCGCTGCCTCATGTTGTTATCGGCGCGCGACAATAGAACGAATGAATGGAAAGAGGTAATAATCTTAAGGCAGAAGCGAGTCTGCAAATGGCGGCGGTTCCCGCCTTATTGCGCGCCCTGCGCGTCGATCACTGCACTAGAGCCGTATAAGGAAAGATGCCGGCCTAATTAGGTGTAGTGAACCGGATTTGATCTGCCAACCACTGTCCGATTTCATCGCGCCTTGAAACTAGTCGAACTTCTGCGTTCGGCCAAAAGCTGCCAGTGGCCGCGAATCGTATGGCACCAAAGAGCAACAAGGAACAGTGGAAGGAAGAAATTCGACCAGAATTTTCACCTGATTTTCCGAAACCAGTGTCATCTTGTCGCAAGGGGTAGTACCAACTAAGCTGCTACTGCAATCGGGGGAGGATTCCAGGTGAAAGAAGCATTTAGGCGTCGGAGGACGTCGAAGGTATCACTGTACTGAATGCCAAAGCGCCGGCACACGTTGGGAATTTTGACCTTGTGCGAGTTCTCTGAGAACTGCTCGTGCGTTGCGACCTGCACGTTCATAGTTTTCGCCTTCGCAATTAGCCACGGATCTGCTCCAGACAAGAAAACGTCTTTGTGGGCCCTGGTGTATAGAGCTACCCCTTCGACATGTTGAACGATCTCGCCGTAAGCTTCCTGCGTCGCCTCGTCATCCACGTCCAAAAACCAGCCGGTGTGTCTCCTTGCGGTGATCCAGTTGGAGAGGTCGTCCCCGTATCCCGCTAGCTCATCATGGACCCCCACAATACTCGCTACTAACCCGGCATGCATGGCATTGTCGAGCCAGTGCCAAAAGCCCGGGCATATGTCACTAGCGTAGTACCGCTGCTGAGCTTCAAGAAAAATGTTCGTATCAAGCAGGTACATTCTCACTAGTCTCCGTACACTGTGGACGCCAACTGTTTCAGTTTCGACGGAGCGACGCCGAGAATGCGACCAGCATCTCGTAGCAGCAGTTTTCCCTCGAAAGCGGTGGCCAATACAGCCTTCGTCAGTGTCTTGCTGTTCCTGGTTGCCGACGTTCGATAGAAATCCCCTCCACCCTCCTGCTGGCGGGCGTTCCGCCACGCTTCCCGCTCCTGACCGTAGAAAGCGAAGAATTGCTGCCAGCTCGTCAGGCCTAGCTCGGCGGCACGCCGCGCAATCACTACGGTACTT
>JAEZLB010000115.1 GCA_023435945.1 Pseudomonadota bacterium
CAGCCATACCTGGTTCCGCTGGTTTAATGAAGTACCGGTCATCCTGCTGCTGGCCATCGTAATCCTGGTGGTGGTGAAACCGTTCTGAGCCTGAACACTCCAAGGCTGATGCCTAAGCACACGAAAATAGTTAACTGCCGCGAGTAGGATAGCCTCGCGGCATCTACGGATAAAGGGTACCCCCATGATTTCTTCCCATTCCTATTTCTGCCCCTGCCCGCGCGGCATGGAAGCGGCGCTTGCCGAAGAACTGCAGGAAATTTCGCAACAAAGCTCTACGCTGAAAGTACATAACCAGGTGCCGGGCGGCGTGCATTGTTCCGGCAAACTTGCAGACGCCTACCGTATCAATCTGCATTCTCGCATCGCCTCGCGCGTATTGATGCGCATGGGGCATGGCAGCTACAAGAATGAAAACGATATTTACGATCTCACGCTGGAACAGCGCTGGGAAGACTGGTTCGGCGTCGATCACACCATCCGCGTCGATATCAACTCCATCAAATCGCCGCTGAAAAGCCTGGAATTCATCACGCTGAAAATCAAGGATGCAATATGCGATCGCTTCCGTGACATGTACAACAAGCGCCCTTCGGTCGACACGCGCACTCCCGACATGCGCATCTTCGGCTTTCTGGATGCACACAATTACACGGTTTACCTGGATACCTCCGGTGAGGGCCTGTTCAAGCGCGGCTGGCGGGAAGAAAAAGGCGATGCGCCACTGCGCGAGAATCTTGCCGCCGGCCTGCTGCGCGTATCGGGCTGGAAACCGGGCATGGTACTGTTCGATCCCATGTGCGGTTCCGGCACCATCCTTACCGAAGCAGCTCAGATGCTCGCCGGCATTCCGCCCGGTGCGCGCCGCTCGTTCGCCTTTGAAAAATTCACGCCTTTCGTGAAGGAGGAGTGGCTGTCCATCAAGGGCAGCGTCAAGCCGAATCCCTTGCCTACCGAGCCCACGATTTTTGGCAGCGATATTTCCGGCGACATGATCGTCATGGCACGCAACAACCTGCGCCGCGCCGGCATACCGTTCGATATTCCCTTGAAGCAGATAGAAGCGCAGGAAGTGAAACCTCCTTCGGAAAAACCCGGCATCATCCTGACCAATCCGCCTTACGGCGAACGCATAGACGTGCGCGGTGATCGTTCGATGGGAGAGGATGAACTGGCGAAGAATTTCTTCTCTGCGTTCAGTGCCACGCTCAAGCAACGTTTCGCAGGCTGGCAGGTATTCCTTTTTACTGCCGATCTCGGCGTGCCGAAAATGCTGCGACTGAAAGAATCACGCAAGACACCTTTCTTCAACGGTGCCATCGAATGCCGCCTGTTCCGCTTCGACATGGTGGCAGGGTTTAATCGCTGTGAACAGGCAATTCCCAAGGATTCCTGACACTTCCTTACTGACTTCATTTAAGAAAGCATCCAGGCGCATGGCCCTTAAATCGACCATCTATAAAGCGGCGCTGCAAGTGTCCGACATGGATCGCCATTATTATGGACAGCACGCGCTGACCATAGCCCGCCATCCTTCCGAAAACGATGAGCGCATGATGGTGCGTCTGCTGGCCTTTGCCTGCAATGCCAGCGAAGCCCTGGAATTTGGCCGGGGACTAAGCGCCGATGATGAACCGGATCTCTGGCAAAAGGATTTGACCGGTGCCATCGAACGCTGGATCGATGTCGGCCTGCCGGATGAAAGACTGTTGCGTAAGGCATGTGGGCGGGCACAACAGGTCGTGCTGTTTGCCTACGGCGGCAAGACCGTCGATATCTGGCATGCGGAAAACCGCGCCAAACTGGAGCGCCTGGACAATCTCCGAATCATCGTCGTCCCCACCGAGAGCACACAGGCACTGGCCTGCCTGGCACAACGCAGCATGGACCTGCAATGCACGATACAGGATGGGGACATCTGGTTTTCAGCTGGCCAAACCACTCTGCATATAAGCCCGCTTATCTTGCAAGATAAACGCTGATTCCCAGGGCAATCGCCTTGCATCTCTGCCGCCCCTCTAACATCGTCTATGAATGTGCCGCGCAATTGCTGGCGCAACAAAAATCACCAGCAGAACCAGCGGCCATATATTGCCATCTTTGAAGGTATACGCTTCCATCATCTCGGCCCAGGAGCGCTGCTGCACTCCCAATCCAAAGCTGAATTCAAAGGCCAGCGTAAGACTTAGCCACAACAAGCCAGTCAACAGGCTCTGGCCACGCTGTTCAAACCGTAACCATGATGCAGAAACGCTCGTGACCACGAGGATAATGAGACACAAGAGCACACCGCTAATCAAATAAGCCGTGGTCGCACTGACGTGCGGGAATAACAGAATCTCTCGCACTATGCCGTTTCCTATAGCGAATAATAGAATCAACAACCATACGGCAATTGCCCTTCCAAGAAGCACCCGTGTTTTCCGCATCTTCATGAATAGAAAATTTTTTGCCTGTATTCAATGCAAGGTCCTCCAAGCGAGAGGAGCAAGTCCAGCATAACGAGATAAGGGGGAATACGCTATTCTTACTGTTTTCGCATTCCCACCGGAGAACATCATGTTTGACCTAGTGAAAGGCCTGCCCAAGCTGAACGACCCTTCCCTGCTGCGCAACCAGGCGTATGTGAATGGAGGCTGGGTTAGCACTGAGACCAGCTTCGATGTGCACAATCCTGCTACGGGTGCGGTGATCGTCTCGGTTCCCAATATGGGGGCTGCAGAGACCGAACAAGCTATTGTGGCGGCGCAACAGGCCTTCCCTGCCTGGTCGGCCAAGACTGGCAAGGAAAGGGCAGAAATACTACGCAAATGGTTCGAACTGGTCCTTGCGAATGCCGAGGACCTGGCCACGCTAATGACTGCCGAGCAGGGAAAACCTCTGGTGGAAGCGAAAGGTGAAGTCGTGTATGGCGCCAGTTTCATCGAATGGTTTGCGGAAGAAGGCAAGCGCGTTTATGGCGATGTGCTCCCCACGCCCTGGTCGGATCGCCGGCTGCTGACCATCAAACAACCGGTGGGCGTATGCGCCGCAATAACGCCCTGGAACTTCCCCCTGTCCATGATCACCCGCAAGGTGGCGCCGGCCATTGCTGCGGGCTGTACTATTGTCATCAAGCCCGCAGAACAAACTCCCTTGTCGGCGCTCGCGCTGGCGGAACTCGCGCATCGTGCCGGCATGCCGGCCGGCGTGATGAATGTCGTTACTG
>JAEZLB010000158.1 GCA_023435945.1 Pseudomonadota bacterium
ACCGTGCCTAATGTCAAAAAGCGTGATTTAAATCACATTATTTTGTCGGTTTTTGTCAAAGGGAAGGTTTTGTGAGGCAGGACAGGAAGAGGGGAAAATTTCCTTGTGGAACTCTCAATTAACGGTCATAGTTGATAGGATGCATTGCGGCTAAACCGCTTCAGCTATTGGTAAAATGAATAAAAAAACGGCAGCCATTGGCTGCCGTTTTTTTTATCCCGGAAATCATGGACGCCTATCCAGAAAGATGGGGATAAGCCTCAAAGTGCTGCAATTTTATGGCCGAGGTAAATTTTCATAATAATCAAGGTACTAAGCGACTAATCCGGCACTTACCCACAGGCTTGACCACAGAATCTGTGGATAGATTATGTCAGCGTTTTGATCAGTATCGAATTTTATGCTGGGCAACACTGAATTTATTTCCGGCGTGCTGCCAACCAGGCGGTATGCGCTCCCATCTCCTGATACAGGTTTCCATAATGGGTATTCCACGCCGATAAGGCGTGATGCTGACGCTGTACGGTCTGCATGTCGCCACGCGCGATGGGGCCCGTAAGCGCATTTTCCGGCCCTGTACGCACCACGTTTTCCAGCGTACCCTGCACCAGCGGCGCGATAATTCCCCGTGCTGCCTGTTCCGGTATGCCGGCCTTCATGTACGACTGCAGTGCGGCATCCAGCAAAGTGACCAGGTAATTCGACGCAAAGACTGCGGCGGCATGATAAATCAGCTTGTCTTCGGTGCGGATATCGACAGGCAAAGCACCGATGGCCTCCATAGCAGGACGCAACAACTGCAGCGCAACCGGATCTCCTTCCAGGCCACACCAGGTACCTGCAAACGAGCCGATTGCCTGCGCGGCGGAAGCAAAGCTTTTGATGGGGTGCACGCTGGCAATCAGGGCGCCTTGCTCAGCCAGCGGTTGCAGGACGGTAGAGGGAAGGGCACCGCTGCAATGAAACACGATATTGCCCGGATGCAGGCAACCCGAACCCGTCAACAAGGTGACAGCATCCGCAATCCTGTCATCGGGTGTGCCAATCAGGTATACGTCTGCCGCCTGCAATTGTGACGGTGCACCGATGGGTTTACCAGTAGTGATGAAGCTGGCAGCTTGTTGTGCGCTGTCCGTGGATTGCGTCAGTATTTGTCTTACTTCGAATACGTTCTGACGCACCCACAAATGCCCCAGTGTCTGGCCGAGTTTGCCGCAACCTATGAAACTCAGCGTTGGGAGTGAAGCAGAGGGGGGCTTGCTCATGTCAGTCCTTGAGAGTTACAACGGCTACGGCGCCACAGTACAACTTAGGCGATCTGTTCCAGCGCTTCCTGCTGCTGCAGCCATTCGCTTTCACATTGCTCCAGTTGCTTTGCACAATCAGCTTGCTCAGCCAGCAAGGTCAGCAATTCCTTCTTGTTGGCTGCATCGTAGATATCGGGCTCGGCAAGACGCGTATCAACCTTGGTTTTCTTTTCATTCAGTGTCGCCATCTGCTGTTCCAGTTGCGCGATACGTTTTTCTATCGGCTTGCGCAAGGCCGACAGGCGCTGGCGTTCCTCGGCTTCCAGGCGTTTCTGCTCGCGTCGATTTCCGGTTTGGCTGGCGCTTGTGTCGGATAAATCCGCGGGGGCTGACGGTTCCGTTCTGTTTGCCAGTTTGGTGGCAAACAGCCACTGGCGATAATCATCCAGATCGCCGTCGAAGGGCTGCAGCCTGCCGTCGGCCACGATCAGGAACTGGTCGGTGGTAGCGCGCAGCAGATGTCTATCATGCGAGACCAGCAGCAGCGTGCCCTCAAACTGCGCTAGCGCCATGGTCAGCGCTTCACGCGTTTCCAGATCCAGGTGGTTGGTCGGTTCGTCGAGCAGCAGCAGGTTGGGCCGCTGCCACACGATCAAAGCCAAGGCCAACCGCGCTTTTTCTCCGCCAGAAAAAGGCGCGATTGGGCTGGACGCCATGTCGCCGGGAAAATTGAAACTGCCGAGGAAATTGCGCAACTCCTGTTCACGCGTATCCGGCGCAAGGCGCATCAGGTGCCAGAGCGGCGATTCGTCGTGCCTCAGCATTTCGACCTGATGCTGGGCGAAATAGCCGATCACCAGTCCTTTGCCCAGTCTTACCGTGCCGTTCAAGGGCTCCAGTTCGCCCGCTATGGTTTTCATGACCGTCGATTTGCCGGCGCCATTCACGCCCAGGAGACCGATGCGCTGGCCAGCCTGCAGCGAGAAGGTAATGCCGCGCACAATCTTGCTTTCGATGTCATCGACGCGGTAACCGACATCCACGCCATCCAGTACCAGCAGCGGATTCGGTGCAGAGACCGGTTCGCGGAACTCGAATGAGAATTCGGCGGCGGCCCGTAAAGGCGCCAGCTCTTCCATGCGCGCCAAAGCCTTGACCCGGCTTTGCGCCTGCTTGGCCTTGGTGGCCTTGGCCTTGAAGCGATCGATGAAACTTTGCAGGTGGGCGCGCTGGCGCATCTGTTTTTCCAGCGCGGCTTGCGCGAGGACCAATTGCTCGGCGCGCTGGCGTTCAAACGCGCTGTAATTGCCCGAGTAACGTTTGAGCTTTTGATCGTCGATATGCACGGTTACGTTAACCACGCCATCCAGAAAGTCGCGGTCATGCGAAATGATGATCAGCGTGCCGGGATAACGTTTCAGCCAGTCTTCCAGCCAGATGATGGCATCGAGGTCCAGGTGGTTGGTCGGTTCGTCCAGTAGCAATAAGTCAGAGGGGCACATCAGCGCTTGCGCAAGATTCAGGCGCATGCGCCAGCCTCCGGAAAAGCTGGAAACTGGCTGCTGCATCTGGTCCAGGCGAAAACCCAGGCCGATCAGCAATTGCTCGGCTCGCGAGCGCACGGTGTAGGCATCAGCATCGGCCAATGCCGCGTGCAACTCGGCGATGCGTGTTCCGTTGTCCGCATGTTGCGGATGGCTTTCGCATTCGGCCAGTTCCTTTTCTAGTCGGCGCAGGTGTGCGTCACCATCGATCGCATAGTCGATGGCCGCACGTTCCAGCGCAGGGGTCTCCTGCGCGACATAGGCCAGGCGCCATCTCGGCGGCATGCTGACTTCACCGGCATCTGCATGCAATTCGCCGCGCAGCATCGCAAACAGGCTGGACTTGCCGGCGCCATTGGCGCCGATCAGGCCTACCTTGTCGC
>JAEZLB010000172.1 GCA_023435945.1 Pseudomonadota bacterium
TGTCCGATCAACGTGACCTTGTTCAGGGTAGCCATAACATTTCCTTTCGCTCATAAAATTTCCAGGCGCAACCCCTGTTCTATATGCACGCCTGGTACTGGAACCCCGGCCTTTAAAGCCGAGGCAATTGCCTTCTTGTCCGGGGAAGGCACCGGTGCCGGATGGTGAATCAGGAAGTCCTCCGGCAGGACTTTTTCATCGTCGATCACAACCGCTGGCGGATTCTTGCGCACCGCCAGCGCAAACAGGGCAGTGCTCGCTTTCTCGCGTCCCGCCGCCTGCATCAGGTCCAGTATCAATCGGCGGCCACGCTGGGCAGAGCGCTGCAAGGCTGCTTCGCGCTGCTGCAGGTTGTCTATGGTGCGGCGTACCCCTTCGGCAGCCGCTTCCACGTTGCAGACCATCTTGGCCAGGTTTTCCAGCTGTTCGTCGAGCGGACCGGAGATGGACTCCAGCGTATCGGCAATCAGTTGTGGATCATCGTGCTGCTCCGCCAGCAGTTCGGCCAGCCGTCGGTACTGTGCAGCCAGCTCGAACGCTTCAAACACGGGATTCATGCATGGACTCCGAAGATGTCGCCTTCATGCGCCTCCAGCTGCGCCTTGCGCGCATCCTTGGCGCTGGTCAGTTCGCGCAGCGCTTCCTGGTCGCCAATGGCGTTGGCGGTTCGGTAAGCGCTGGAGAAAGCATTGAACAACTGGTCCACGCTGCCGGCGTTTTGTATCGTATCCAGCAAATGCGCCTTCTGTTCCGCGTCCATGGTCGGCACCTGCCGGATTTCCTCTTCACCGGTTTCCAGCCATTGCAGCAACTGGCGGCCGGTGTCGATGTCCGGGCGAATGATGGAACCATCCAGCAGGCGTGTGCGGTCCTTGCTCACGAACGCCTGGTGCTGCGCATCGAGTTCCATGAAAACGGTGAACTCGTATTCGATGCCATCGCGCATGACGGGCGCCAGCCCGATCTTCCTGACCGTCATCTTTCCGGTGCGCTCGTCCTTCTCCTGCACATACTCGGTTTTCGCGCGCATGGTCGCAATGATGTGGCAGGGCGACTGCAGCAAGGCTTCCACCAGCGCATTGTGCTCAGGCGTGACCTGGCGCCAGGCGGCCCAGGTATTGCCGGATTTGTCAGCAATCTTGCCCTGGCGGTCGAGCGAGCCACCCTCCCCAGTCCAGGCATGCGACAGGCTGTCGACGATGATGGTCTGCACCCCTGCGCGCTCCAGCGTGCGGATCGCCTCAATGTAACGTGCCGGCGTAAACGGCGGGGTCAGCGTGATGACGTCATAGCCTTCCGGCAGCAGGTCGGCATACAGTTCACCGCTGCCATGCTCGGTGTCGATCATGCCTATGCGCCCGCCCAGGCCGCTGGCGATCATCAGCGCGGAATAGGTTTTGCCGCTGCCCGCAGGACCCGACATACCCAGGCGCAGCTTGGCGCGCCGCTTGGTGGCGCGGTGAATTTCAAAGTTACTCATAGTCTTCCTTTCAGTCATCTCGGCACTCAACTGCGCGGCCAACTGCTCCGCTTCCCACTGCTCCATCCGGCCGATCTGCGCATACCACTGCAAACCGCCGTCATCCGTATTTCCTCGAGAATCCATGCTCAACTCCAGCCAATACCGCTGGCCACTATCTAAAAGGTAGTGGTTGTAAACACAAAAATGACGCGTTGTTCAATGCAGCTTGCAAATCACCGGCTCCGGCATCAGCTCATCCATCGCCTCTTCCGGCAATAGCGGCGCGACATGCTCGGCACTCAGCCTGTGCTGCGCCACGGCCTCCAGCAAAGTTTTGCGGCGCCCGGCCAGGTCGCTGCCCAGCGAAGGAATCCAGCGCACCGGCTCGCCCCGCATGCGCGCTTCCACCAGCGCCTTGCGGTAAGCCTGTTCGAAAGTTTGGCGAGCGCCCGCTTCGTCGCCCTCCACCAACTGCGGCAAGGCCATGCTCCATGCCAGCACGATTTCACTGGTCCAGACCACGGAAGCACTCTCGCTGCGCGGCAGCAGATCCCAGGCTGCGGTGATATCCGGCCGGCCGTCATCAATGCGCAGCACGATTTCCGGCAAAGTGAGCGCTCCCTGTACCTCCATACGGCAGCGCGTCAGCGCCGCCAGAACCTGCTCCTGGGGCAAATTCGCCAGATCCTGCGCCATGAGCCGGGCGGCACCCGTTGATAGGGGTCGGCCACAGATTTCGGCGCTTAGCAGCAGGGTTTCAACCAACGGATCAACACTATCGGCGGGATCGGGTGACGGGTAGTCACTTCCCAACGGATAACCGGAATGCGGGTAACGCATCGTTCATCTCCTTGAGAGGCACTGCCGGATAGGCAGGAATGCGAATTAAGGGGGTATTCAGATCAATTCAAACCAAAGAGGTTCTGTTACTCCTAAATTGGTTGCACTAACTCAACAAGGAGACTTGTAAATGCGCTAAACTTCAGAGGGTCGTTCATTCATTAGAGACACTAGAGACCGGCTGACAGCAATAAGAAAAGTAGCGGACAACACCTGTCCGGGGAGTAATTACATGGCCATGGATAGCGCCCAGATACGACACGCCAATTTCATGCGGCTGTTCGCCGACTTCATCAACGATCATCCTCAGATGCCGCGTCGCGGCATGCTCAAACTGTTCGCTCAGAAGCTGGCGCTTTCCGAGCGCTACCTCAGTCACATCAAGTGCCAGCGCAAGAACATCGGCCATCAAGTCGCGCGCGCCATAGAAAAAAATCTCGGCTTGCCGCATGGCTGGATGGATCAGGACCACGCTACACACAACACACCGGCGGATGACCACGAAAAACTCTTCATCGAAACCGCCTTAACCCTGTTCCGTTCACGTCCCCAGCAGGCCCGTGAAGTCATGATGAATCTGCTGCGCCAGCAGCTGCTCGACGCCGCCTGATCCTTTACCTCGCCGCGATCAAGAAGAGGTATACCCCTCTTCTACTGCCCTGCAATGCATAAGGCATCGCAGCGTTGAATGTTGTCATTAACGATTCAATTTTGATAGCAAATTATACTACCAAAATGGTACTGCCACAACCAATACTCACACACACAAAATGAGAAATATGCGGCGATCTTTCGCCTTTATTGGCAAATATGCTGGCAAATTGATGCTTTATGTAACTTTTTAAGCAAATGTCGCGAGGAAGCTTTAACGGTTTAATCACTGTTTTTCTATACAGTTATTCTCTCCCGGAGCTGTAAGCGCTTCCAAACCTGAAATTTGCGAAAAATTTTCTTTCCTGGCAACTTCTCGAGGCGCTCGCCTGCTTAGTCAGATTCTAGTTTTAGGGGGTTGTGGAGGAAACGCAGGGAAAAGAAACGTACGGATTGCCCCTTCCTCTTATTTCCTGCTTACGTTTACTCCCGCCTTCCACCCAGCGGGAGTAAGTTGGCACTAAACCAGTCATCACAAACGGAAGACAGCCGTAGAGGCAGAAGGAGTGCGGGCGCCTGGCAGCGATTAGGCTACCGGGCAGGCGCGATGGGGGCTTTGAATAGATTTCCCCCATTGCGGCAAGAGAAAGCCGTCTGGGGGAGCGGGGAGTTCCGGCAGCCAGCAACGTCGACTGCGAGCACCCATGACGCGCATGGTGCGCATGGTGTGCGGGCATGAATCAAGAATCCTGATCTGTAAATCAGGCAGAAAGAGACTCGCGAAAAGTCTCTTTCCTCCATCGCCTATAAGCGAATGCGCTGTGGACGGCTTTTCAATCAGCGGCACGAGCACCTTGTGCATCGCTTTTCATTGCGACGCGCCCATCGCCTTCACCAAGCGATGTTTGGGGAATGCCTCTCAGCCCTTGGACCTTGGAGACAGCATGTCCGTCAGTGTCCGCAACACCCCTGCCTGGGCCGGGTCCGCTTGTTCCGGCATCCAGGGTTTAGCGATCAGATTCTTGCGAAGGTCGGCAACGATTTCAAAGGAGCGGCGCCGCGCTGCGTGGTCGAACATCTGACAGGTAATCATCAACTCGTCCGGTTGCGTGAGTTCGATGAAATGGTTGAGTTGCGCTTCAACCGTGGAGGGCGAACCAATCGCCGAACAACTCAATACCTGCTCCAGCATATTCTGCTCAGGCCAGCTTAGCTGCTGCAGATAGTCCTTGACCGGCGGCGGCAGCAGTTTGCGCTTCCCGGTGCGCAGGTTGATGAAACTCTGCTGCATGGATGAAGCGTGAAAAGCGGCTTCCTCGTCCGTCTCCGCTGCGAAAGCGTTAAAGCCTAGCATCACATAGGGCTTGTCCAGTTGCTCGGACGGCTGGAAGGTAGCACGGTAAACCGTCAGCGCCTGCATCAGCATCGCCGGCGCGAAATGGGAGGCAAACGCATACGGCAAACCCATCTTGGCCGCCAACTGGGCACCAAACAGGCTGGACCCCAGTATCCAGATCGGGATCGTCAGACCCGCGCCCGGCACCGCAATCACACTCGCTTCCCGCGCGCTATCGGCAAAATAAGCCATCAATTCCCTTACATCGTGCGGAAACTCGTCCGGGTCACTGGCGAGCGTGCGGCGCAGCGCTCTGGCTACAGCCTGATCCGAACCCGGCGCGCGGCCCAGGCCCAGGTCTATGCGTCCCGGGAACAGCGATTCCAGCGTGCCGAACTGTTCGGCAATCACCAGCGGTGAGTGATTCGGCAGCATGATGCCGCCAGCACCGATGCGTATGGTTTGCGTCACCCGCCCAACCTGACCGATCAGCACCGCGGTGGCGGCACTGGCGATGCTGGGCATGCCGTGATGCTCGGCCAGCCAGTAACGATGAAAGCCCAGCTTCTCGCAATGCTGCGCGAGATCCAGCATGTTGTGGAAAGACTCTCCGGCCTGGCTACCCTCTTTGATCGGCACCAGGTCGAGTACGGAAAACGGAATCATTGTGACTGCTCCGTGAGAAAGGGATAAAAGAACGCGACAGCTCGCTGGCCGTTAACGGCGTCCCAGCTGCGCCAGCAGGTCAGGCTGCACGATTTCAATCCAGTAGCCATCGGGATCGGTGATAAAGGCGACGTTCTTCATCTTGCCCTGATCGGGCCGCTTCACGTAGTTCACCTTGTTTTCATCGAACCAGCGCACTGCCGCCGCCAGATCGGGCACGGAAAAACAGATATGACCGAATCCCTGCGGCTGTGCATTGCCATTGTGATAGGCGAAATCCGCCTGCTCTTCCGTGCCCCAGTTGTGGGTCAGTTCCAGTATCCCGCGCTGGCTGAAGG
>JAEZLB010000247.1 GCA_023435945.1 Pseudomonadota bacterium
TCAGCAAGGCCGCATCGAACCAGCCGCAACGGCGCGGACGTCCGGTAACGGTGCCGAACTCATGGCCCACGGTAGCCAGGTGTTTGCCTATGCCGTCGTCAGTTGGCAGCTCGGATGGGAACGGCCCCGAACCCACGCGAGTGGTATAGGCCTTGGTAATGCCCAGCACATAATGCAACATGCCCGGCCCCACGCCTGCTCCCGCTGCCGCACTGCCGGCAACGCAATTGCTGGAGGTCACGAATGGATAGGTGCCGTGGTCCACATCCAGCAGACTACCCTGCGCACCTTCAAACAGCAGGTTGGAACCGGATTTATGTGCGGCGTACAACGCGCTCGATACATCGGTCACCATCGGCTTGATACGCGGCACATCGGCCAGCGCCTTGTCCAGGGTTTCCTGGTAATCGACGGCCTGTGCTTTCAGATAATGGGTCAGCACGAAGTTATGGTAATCGAGATTCTCCAGCAACTTCTCGGCAAAGCGCTTTTCGTTCAGCAGGTCAGCCACGCGAATTGCGCGACGTGCAACCTTATCCTCATAGGCAGGACCGATGCCCTTGCCGGTAGTGCCAATCTTGGCGCTGCCACGTGCAGCTTCGCGGGCCAGATCCAGCGCAACGTGATACGGCAGGATCAATGGGCAGGACTCGGAAATCTTCAGGCGCGACACAACCTCAATGCCGTTGGCTTCCAGCTTGTCGATTTCACGCAGCAGGTCGGGAATCGACAGCACCACGCCATTACCAATATAGCAGGCCACGCCGGGACGCATGATGCCCGAAGGAATCAACTGCAGCGCAGTTTTCTGCCCGCCGATGACCAGCGTGTGACCGGCATTATGGCCACCCTGGAAACGCACTACGCCTTCGGCATGATCGGTCAGCCAATCGACGACTTTACCTTTGCCTTCATCACCCCACTGGGTACCGACCACTACCACATTCTTTGCCATGCTATTCATCACTTAATCACGTTTTCAACAATCCATTTACCATCTTTGAATACGATGGAACGGTCGCAATCGAACTCATCCTGACCATGCTCATGTCCTGGGAAATGCTGGATCACGATCTCCCCCTGGGCGCGCAATGCCGCTATCGTCGATCGTAGAGCCGCATCCTCGCTCCATGGAGCGCAGATTGCATACTTGCGACCTGCGACAGGCAACAGACGTGCTAGCTCGCGCAAATCCATAGAGAAACCGGTGGCCGGCCGGGCGCGGCCAAAGGCTTCACCCACGTGGTCATAACGCCCGCCACGTGCCACCGCATTCGGCAATCCCGGCACATACAGCGAAAACATTGCACCGCTTTCGTACTGATAGCCGCGCAAATCCGCCAAGTCTACCGTGACATCAGCTTTTCCTGCCAGTACTACCAAGCGCTGCAACTCATCCAGCGCTTGCCCTATCTCCGGCAAGGAGGGCAAAACGCGCCTTGCTTGCGTCAGCACATCCGCCTCACCGTAAAGTCCCGGCAAGGCCAGCAAAGCATCGCGCGTAGCCGCCTGATAACCTGTCGTCAATGTACGCAAACCCGCCATATCCTTGGCACGCAGCAAGGCATATACCTGCTCCTCGTCGCGGCGCGCCATTTCATCCTGCGCGAGAATCGCCCGCAGTATACCTGCATGCGACAAGTCCATGCGAACTTCTGCAAAACCGGCCAGTGCCAAAGTGGCAAGCGCCAACTCCTGGATCTCGGCATCGGCCTCCAGGCCGGCATGTCCATAGATCTCAGCGCCAATCTGCAGCGGTTCACGTGTTGCATGCAAGCCGGAAGGTCGGGTATGCAGCACGCTGCCGACGTAGCACAGGCGCGTCACTGCATCGCGGTTAAGCAGGTGTGCATCGATGCGAGCAACCTGCGTTGTCATGTCGGCCCGCACACCCATAGTGCGGCCGGAAAGATGATCCACCACCTTGAAGATCCGCAGGTCCATGTCCTGGCTCGCAACCGTCAGCGATTCCAGGTATTCCAGCATGGGCGGCATCACCAGTTCATAACCGTAGAGACGGAAATGATCCAGGATGACACGTCGCAGGTCTTCTATCTTGCGCGCCTCGGACGGCAAGACATCGGCGATGTTCTCGGGAAGAAGCCAGTTAGGCATAACAGCAAAAAAAATAAATCAGCGTCACAGAACGACAAAAAGCACTGCTGCCCCACACAGCAGTGCCGCCAATCCGAAAAAACGGAGCTGGCCATCGTTAAAGCGCGTGAGCTGCTCGAACGTCTGTCGCCATTGTTTCGGAAAAAGAAAGGGGACGATGCCCTCAAGTATGAGCATCAATCCCACTGCCATCAACCACGAATTGTTCACGAGCGCATTATTTCGTCGGGGATGCGTTCTTGAAATAGCGGAAGAACTCGGAATTCGGATCGATCACCATTACGTCGTTACGATCTTTAAAGCTGTTCCGATACGCTTCCAGGCTGCGGTAGAAACGGTAAAATTCCGGATTCTGGCCGAAGGCCTGCCCATAAATCTGGGTAGCCTGTGCTTCACCCTTGCCTCGAATCGCCTCAGCTTCGCGGTATGCCTCAGCCAGTATCACGGTGCGCTGGCGATCAGCGTCTGCGCGAATCTTTTCAGATTCGGCAAAACCCGTGGAACGCAATTCATTCGCGACACGGGTACGCTCAGCACGCATACGGTCGTAGACTGAAGCACTGATCTGCTCCACGTAATCCACGCGCTTGAGACGTACGTCGATGATTTCCAGGCCCAGGGTTTTGCTTTCAGCAGCAACCTTGTTGTTGACTGCAGCCATGACCGCATTCCTTTCGCCGGCGATCACCTCACGTACCGTACGCTTGGTAATTTCTTCGTTCAATGCAGCCTTGACGATCTGTGCGAGGCGATCCTGAGTGCGGCGCTCGTCACCGCCAAAGCTCACGAAGAACAGGCGAGGATCGGTAATGCGCCACTTCACGAAAGCATCAACCAGGATGTTCTTCTTTTCCGCGGTGATGAAGCGATCCGCGTCCGGCGTATCCAGAGTCAGGATGCGCTTTTCGATAAACATCACGTTCTGGAACGGCGGCGGCAACTTGAAGTGCAAACCAGGTTCATTGACGACCTTCTTAACCTCACCCAAAGCGAAGACCACCGCATAGTTACGCTGATCAACCACGAACAGCATGGACGAGGCCACCCCCAGCAGGATAGCCAGAGCGATAAGAATGGAAACTGGACGACTCATTATCTGCCCTCCCGATCACGTGTGTTACGCGCATCCCGGCTGCGGGTATCATCCTGCGGCACCGCTGCAGCGCCCTGCTGCCCATCCAGCGTGGGGGCAGCGGGCCGGTTGGCAGCATCCGCCCCACCAGTCGCGGTCTGGGCGATCAATTTATCCAACGGCAGATACAAAAGATTATTGCCGGTACGGGCATCAACCATGATCTTGCTGGTATTCGTGAAAATTTGCTGCATGGTTTCCAGGTACATGCGTTCGCGAGTAACAGCGGGGGCCTTCTGATACTCGGCTACCACCTGCTTGAAGCGTTCGGCATCACCTTGAGCCGTCGCGACGGAGTGGGCGCGATAGGCTTCAGCCTCTTCCAACAGACGAGCCGCCGCACCACGGGCACGCGGAATCACGTTATTCGCATATGCCTGCCCTTCGTTCTTCAAGCGTTCGCGATCCTGACCAGCCTTAACCGCGTCATCGAAAGCTGCCTGAACCTGCTCGGGCGGCTGCACATTCTGCATAGTGACCGCAGCGACTTGAACGCCAGAACCATAACGATCCAGGATCTGTTGCATCAACTCGGCGGTATCCAGCGCCACCTGCTCGCGGCCCTCGTACAGTACGAAGTCCATCTTGTTCTTGCCAACCACTTCGCGGATGGCGGTCTCCGCAACCTGCTTGACCATTTCATCCTTGTCGCGATTGTTGAAGAGCCAGTCAGCCGCGCTCTTCAAGCGATACTGCACTGCGAACTGGATATCGATGATGTTTTCATCCTCGGTCAGCATCAATGCTTCACGCACCTGCTTGTTACGGACATTGCCACGATAGCCGACTTCGATAATCCGCACCTCGGAGACATTTACGATCTCGTGAGACTGGATAGGATAAGGCCAGCGCCAGTTGAAACCGGCGGGAGTGGAATGACTGTACTTGCCGAAGGTCTTGACCACGGCGGTCTGTCCTTCCTGCACGATGAAGAAGCCGCTGATCGCCCACAGAAACAGAGCAACGGCGACAATGGCACCAACGCCTATGCCCGCACCTCTCATATCGGGCGTATTGTCACCACCGGAACCGCCACCGCCCTTCCTGTTGCCAAACATGCGATTGAGGCGCTGATTAAAATCGCGCCACAACTGATCGAGATCAGGCGGCCCTTCAGGCGGCTTTCGGTTGTTGTTATTATTGTCCGGATTTCTTGGAGGTTCGTTATTCTGAGATCCCCTTCCCCAACCAGGATCGTTTAGCGAGAATATCAAACCTGCTTTTCTAAGTTTGGAAAAAAGCATTGTTATAGTATGCGGCCCAATAAATGTGGAATCCCAATGAATCAAAAAAGTCCGTCGCGAGACGCCATATCCTCATCATTGTCTGATGAGGCGACATTCCCCCCTTGCGCATATTCCGCGATGGCTTGGCGTAGCAAATCTACGCCGGCACCAGTCTGAGCACTGATAAAAACTCGATGGATTTTATCATACTCATCCCGTTCGAGCGCCGGATCGGCCCCTACTGCATCTATCTTGTTCCAAACCAGGATCTGAGGAATATGATCCGCGCCAATTTCTTTTAACACGGCATTCACTTCTTCGATCTGCTCCATGCGCACCGGGCTCGAAGCATCCACCACATGCAAAAGCAGATCGGCATGGATGGTCTCTTCCAGCGTAGTACGGAAAGCGGCCACCAGTTGGTGCGGCAACTCGCGAATGAAACCTACCGTATCCGAGATGACTACGTTGCCCACATCACCCAGATAAATACGGCGCGAGGTGGTATCCAGCGTCGCAAACAACTGGTCTGCTGCATAAGCCTGTGCCTTGGTCAGGCTATTGAACAAGGTCGACTTCCCCGCGTTGGTATAACCGACCAGCGATACCGAGAAGGTATCGCTGCGATTGCGCGCACGGCGCTGGGTCACTCGTTGAC
>JAEZLB010000256.1 GCA_023435945.1 Pseudomonadota bacterium
TTGCGCGGCTGGTGCGGGTAGATGGTGGTTGTGTCCACGACTTTTCCCGTCACATCCACCACCGCGACTTTCACGCCGGTACGCAGTCCCGGGTCCAGGCCCATGGTCGGGCGCGGGCCTGCTGGCGCTGCCAGCAGCAGGGACTTGAGGTTGCGTGCAAATACCTTGATGGCTTCGATCTCGGCATCTTCGCGCAGCTTGCCCATCAGCTCGGTTTCCAGATGCATGAAAATCTTCACGCGCCAGGCCCAGCGCACGGTGTCGTTCAGCCACTTGTCGGCGGGACGGCCCTGGTTGGAAATGCCGAACTGCTTGGCAATGCGCGATTCGCAAGGGTTGAACGGTGCATCCCATTTCGGTTTTTCTTCTTCGCTGTCCAGGCGCAGCGACACATTCAGCATCTCTTCGCGGCGGCCGCGGAACACGGCCAGCGCACGATGCGAGGGAATGGCGTTGATGGCTTCCGCGTAATCGAAATAGTCGGCGTACTTGGCGCCCGCTTCTTCCTTGCCCTCCACCACTTTGGATTCGACCACGCCATGCTCATTCAGGTATTCGCGCAGTGCCTGCAGCAGCTCCGCGTTTTCCGCGAAACGCTCCATCAGGATCTGGCGTGCGCCATCCAGGGCGGCCTTGGTGTCGGGCACGCCGGGGTTATCGCCATTGGCCGTGGTGAAAGCGGGCTTGAGGTACTTGGCCGCCTCTTCTTCAGGATTAAGCAGAGGATTGGCCAGCAGCGCATCGGCCAGTTCGGTCAGGCCGGCTTCGGCAGCGATCTGTGCCTTGGTGCGGCGCTTGGGCTTGTACGGCAGATACAGGTCTTCCAGCCGCGTCTTGTCTTCGGCATGGGTGATGGCATCCAGCAGTTCCGGCGTCATCTTGCCCTGCTCTTCGATGGAGGCAATGATGGCGGCGCGGCGGTCTTCCAGTTCGCGCAGATAACGCAAACGCTCTTCCAGCAAACGCAATTGATTGTCGTCCAGGCCGCCTGTGGCCTCTTTGCGGTAACGCGCAATGAAGGGGACGCTTGCGCCTTCGTCCAGCAAGGCGACGGCAGCCGCCACTTGCGCGGCGCGGGCATTCAGTTCAGTGGCAAGACGTTGTTCTATGGAAGGCAGCATGGGAATAAACTCGTTGCAAATAAGCGGGGGATGATACCGAAATCGGGCTTAAAAACCAGTCTTGACAGGATCCTGTAACACTCAGGTAATCGTGATGGGGGCAAATCGTCCGCCCGACACGCGCTCAATCGAGGCGAGATCTTTCCAGCTTTGCACTTCTGTAAAGCCAGTTTCGTGCAGCAGTGTGCGCACGGCTTCCGCCTGATCGTAGCCATGTTCCATCATCAGCCAGCCTTCGGGCCTGAGATGGGAGGCAGCACCGCCAATGATGGTGCGCAATGCCGACAGGCCGTCGGCATGGTCGGTGAGCGCATCGATGGGTTCGAACCTCAGGTCGCCCTGCGTCAGGTGCGCATCGTTGGCGACAATATAAGGCGGGTTTGACACGATGAGATCGAACTGCTGAGCTTCGATGGCCTGATACCAGTCGCTTTGCAGGAAGCGTACTTGGACCTGATTAAGCTGTGCATTCTCCTGTGCAATGTTCAGTGCCGCCTCGCTCTGGTCCAAGGCCCATACCTGCAGATCCGGCCTGGCATGTGCCAGCGCCACCGCAATCGCGCCGGAGCCAGTGCCCATGTCCAGAACACGCGCCTGTTGTGGTGCCTTGCTTATGGCAAGTTCCACCAGCAATTCTGTTTCGGGGCGAGGGATCAGGACGCCGGGCGCAACTTTGAATGACAACCCATAAAATTCCCGCTCACCCGTGATGTACGCAATCGGTTCTCCTGCCAGCCGACGCTCGAACAGGGATGTAACCGCGCGGATTTCATCAGGAGTAAGGATGTGATCGGAGCGGGTAATGAGTTGCGTCCGGGTCAGATTCAGCGCATGGCATGCCAGGATGCGTCGTTCCAGCGCATCAAGCACTTCCAGACGCAGCAGACCGCTGATGGTCGAGCCTTCGGGAATGGCGGGCATGGAAAGACGGGATGAATCAGTAGTAATGGCGTCGCCGTTCGCGACGGAAGAGGGCGACCCACAACAGCACCAGCGACAGCAGCACGAACCACACCAAGGCCCACGCAGGAATCGACAGGCCGAAGATAGGCGCGTAATCCGCAGTACACAAGCCATCGGCCTTGAACAGTGCGGGGAACCATTGTGCGGTAGGAATGGTATTGAGCGAGGTTTCCAGGGGATCGATGCCGCAGGACATGGCGGGATTGGCTTTCACCCACAAGTGCCTGCCGGCCACGGCCGCACCGGTAATGCTGGCAATCGCTCCTAACACGGCACCGAAACGGGCTGCGCCTTGCGGCAGAATTGCGAAGATCAGGCAGATCAGGGCAACGGCAGCGAAGGCGTAACGCTGGATGATGCACAGCGGGCAGGGCAGCATTTCATGCACGTGCTGCAGGTAATACGCATAACCCAGCAGGCCTATGCAGATCAGTGCAATCACCAGCAAAATCGTTTTTGTTTTCATGCAGGCCTTTCAGGAACGGCAGCAAAATATCAATCGCGTTAAGGTATCACGCTTCATCGGACAAGGCAGCCAGCATTTCTGCCTGATGTTCGGTAATCAGCGCATTGGTCAGCTCGTCCAGGTCGCCATCCATGATGAAGTCGAGCTTGTACAGGGTCAGATTGATGCGGTGATCGGTCATGCGGCCCTGCGGGAAATTGTAGGTGCGGATGCGTTCGCTGCGGTCGCCCGAGCCCACCAGCGACTTGCGCGTAGCGGCCTCCTTGGCCTGCTGTTCACGCATTTGCGCATCTTTCAGGCGCGTGACCAGTACCTTCATCGCGGTAGCCTTGTTTTTATGCTGGCTGCGGTCATCCTGGCATTCCACCACCAGCCCGGTTGGCAAGTGGGTAATCCGCACGGCGGAGTCCGTCTTGTTGATGTGCTGGCCACCGGCGCCCGATGCGCGGAAGGTATCGATGCGCAGATCGGCAGGATTGATCGCGATGTCTTCCAGCTCATCCGCTTCCGGCATGACCGCCACCGTGCAGGCGGATGTATGGATGCGTCCTTGGGTTTCGGTTGCTGGCACGCGTTGCACGCGATGCCCGCCGGATTCGAATTTCAGCTTGGAGTACGCGCCAAAGCCGACCAGACGGACGATGACTTCCTTGTATCCCCCCAGTTCTGAAGCAGACTCCGAAACGAGTTCGACTTGCCAGCGATTGCGTTCCGCATAACGTGTGTACATACGCAGCAAGTCACCGGCAAACAGCGCCGCCTCATCGCCGCCGGTGCCCGCACGGATTTCCAGGAAGATATTGCGTTCGTCGTTGGGATCTTTCGGCAACAGCATTTTCTGCAGGTCGATTTCCAGCGCTTCGATGCGCTCCTGTGCCGCTTCCATTTCCTGCTGCGCGAATTCCTTCATGTCCGGATCGCTCATCATTTCTTCGGCGGTCTGCACATCGGTCTGGGCCTGCTGGTACGTCTTGTACAAGGCCACCAGCGGCTCCAGCTCGGCATGTTCCCGCGTGAGCTTGCGGTAGTTGTCCATGTCCGAGGTGACATTTTCTTGCATCAGCAGCGCACTGACTTCTTCCAGTCGTTGCGAGAGCTGGTCGAGTTTGGCAAGCATGGACGGTTTCATAAGCGGATCTCGGAAATCGGAAAGGGATAAGGCGGAACGGCAGGAATGCCGCAAGGAATGGATGCCAGGCATCCGCTGCGAGGGCAGCTAGCGCTTGGTACGGAACAGTTGCGGCAGCAGGGCAGCCAGGCGGGCGCGTTCGTCGCCATCGGCAAGATGCAGGGCTTGTTGCGGACCGTGCAGGAATTTGGCGGTCAGGCCGCGCGACAGGGCTTCCAGCACGGTGTCGATATCTTCGCCACGTGCGAGCAGTTTGCGTGCGCGTTCCAGTTCCATCTGGCGCAGCGCCTCGCTGCTTTCATGCAGCTCCTGGATGACGGGCACGACCGAGCGGCTGTCCAGCCAGTGCATGAAGGATTGCACACGGGTTTCGATGATGGCTTCGGCTTGTGCAACGGCGGCCTGGCGGTTTTCCACGCCGGCTTTGACGGCGGCGCCCAGGTCATCCACCGTGTAAAGGAATACGTCGTTCAGTTCGGCGACTTCGGCTTCTATATCGCGTGGCACGGCCAGATCTACCA
>JAEZLB010000040.1 GCA_023435945.1 Pseudomonadota bacterium
GTCATAGGAGGGGCAGCCATATTTACCCCAGCGACCATTGCATAAGCGCCACTTGCAGCGCTCCTGGAAAAAGATGCCTTGCTCGTTACGGCATTTCGCGACAGCTTCTCTGAGGTCAACACGCCGGGAGCGGGCATCATGATCCGGGGCGGAGGAGGACTTGTTCCTGGCCGGTTCGGACGGTGGACTTCCCAGCCTGTTCCCATTGTTTTCTGAATCTGCCTGTGCCTTTAATCTTTGCAATTCTCCCTCATGCTGGGTGGCGCGGGGGCTGTCGGTCTTGTCTTCGCCCTTGGGCGGAGATGGCCTTTCCCGGGTGAGGGGCGAAGGCATGCCTTGTTGATTCTGTGCGGAGGCAGCGTCAGGGGGGGGAGCCGGGGGCAACACCGATACTTCTTCCACCGGTTCTCTCTCTATGTCGATTAACACCTCGTTCATTGCCGCGCGTTCGTGGAATTCAGGTGGTTGGGCGTCTTCCTGGCCGAGCGGAGCTACCGTCGGTCGTGTATCGCGTGCATGCCTGTCGTAAGTGGAAGTGGAGGAGGGCGTGGCAGGCGTCATCCACCATCCTATGGCCAGTGCTGCCGCCAGGCTGAACATCACAAAAAAACCGCCGACAAGAGCCTGTTTTTCTCCCGGACTTACGCCTTTTTCTGGCTCAGAAACCTGTACCACGTAGCCCACAGGCATGCGAACCAACGGCGCTGCAGTGGGCTCGGAATCAGTGTGCGGCAGTTCGCGGACGAACGGCAAGGGTTCGGTTGCGGGCGGCACAAAGGCATAGGGCGCTTCCTTTGCATTTAAGGCTGCAGAAGCATCCTGAAGGCGGGTATCGTTCGTGTCCGCTTCCTGAATCCTGATGTGACGGTTTTGCTGCATGCGGCTTGTTGCTCCACTTTATTGCCTGTCCCTGCCATTTACTTTAAGAATCGTGAAGAAAATGGCAGGGTGGTATCCGGTCTGGACTGGCATGCAATATAGATGCCGATTGCACAGGGTACTAGTCGGAAAAAGCGCCAAAAGCACCATGCGTTGACGCAGCTCACCCTATGTAAAAAGAGGTGAGAGGCTGGAAGATGCTTAAGATGCTTGCGGGAAAGTAGGCAGGGGGCTGCCCGTTTTGTGGCGGGAAGGATGGGAAAAGGAAGTCCACCTATCGAAGCCGCTGCCCCCTCGAGTCTGGAAATGCCTTCAGGCCAACCTGAAATGAGACGCTACTCGGCACCTGTCATGCATACCGTTTTCCGTCATACGCTCTCCAGGTGTGATAATGCACATCCGGTGGCGCTATGAAGAGGACAAATAAAAAATGGTTATTGTCAGGAAATGGCAGTGGTGGGCTGCTCCAGTTCTTCGCCTAAACGTTTGGTGATGCTGTCTAACAGGCAGTGTGCGGCGACGGAAATTGTAAAGATAAAAACAATACCCGGAGGCTCAGTTAAGTTCTTGGCGTGTGATGAATGGGGGGAATCACCCAAGGGAAAAGGCGGCAGAATCTGAAGAAGGGCAACTCATTTTTCCTGCCGATTCGTGGATTAATCATGCTTAAAAATTAAGCATGAGGTATAAATAAATTGCAGGTAGGTCAATGTTTCTAAAGCCCAAGTATGTAAGAGATGTAACTGTGCTGGAACTTTATCACGTTGCCGTTTATCAATAGAGGTCTCGATTAATTTCCGCTTGGAATGATACTTCGCAAGCCGTGCAAAATCGAGAGGACCTGAAAGCGGGGAGTGCCCCATTTTGCTTACGCTTATTTGATATTTCTGGAGAGACCATGCTTCGTTCCGAATCCTTCTTTGGTAAACGCGACAACAACGCCAATACTTCCACTACCAACTCCACTACTAATTCCACCGTGACTTCTACCACCAATACGTCTGGCACTACCGCCGCTTCCTCCTTGACTTCGTCCCGCGTGTCGCCCACGCTGGCTAACGTTCCCTCCAGCGTTGCAGCGCCCGTCGAACCCAAGACCCAGGAATCTCCTGCCAAACTGACCGTTGGTCCCAACATCAAGCTCAAGGGCGTAGAGATCACCGATTGCGATACCTTGGTCGTGGAAGGTTTTGTGGAAGCCACCATGGATTCGCGCCTGATGCAGATCGCCAAGGGTGGTTCCTTCAAGGGCTCCGCAGAGATCGACATCGCCGAAATCCACGGTGAATTCGATGGTACGCTGACGGTGCGCCAGATGCTCGTCATCCACGAAAGCGGCAAGGTCTCCGGCAAGATCAGCTACGGTAAACTGGTGATTGAAGAGGGTGGTCAGTTGTCGGGTGAAATCCAGGTGGGAACGGGCACCGCTCATAAAGGTCTGAGCGTCGCCAAAACAGCATAAGTTAAAGCAAGGGTCTCAATAAAATGGCACTGCATGATTGCTCATGCAGTGCCATTCTTTTTGTGCGCGAGTAAGTCGCGGCGTTAGTTACGCCAGCACTTTCCTCAGCCAGGCGGCGATATCAGCCACTTCTTCCATGCATACCGAGTGCTGCATGGCGTAAGCATGCCATTCAACCTTGTAACCTAGTTGGGTCAGCAGGTCGCGGCCGCTTTCTGCCAGGTCGAAGTTGATGACCTGATCGCCTTTGCCGTGCGCCATGAAAATGGAGGTGTCCTGGTTGGCGGGATGGCGCTCGTCCGCCACCTTGGATGCCAAGGGCAGATAACCGGACAGGCACATCATGCCGGCCAGTTTTTGCGGATAACGCAGGCCGGTTTGCAACGTCATGGCGCAGCCTTGCGAGAAGCCTGCCAGCACAATCTTGTCGGACGCGATGCCACGTTCTATTTCCTGGGTAATCAGCTTGCCGATGGCAGCTTCCGATTCGCGCAGGCCGGCTTCATCTTCTTGCTCCCCGCGGTCCCAGCTCAGCACGTCATACCATGCCGGCATCAGGTAGCCATCATTGATGGTGACCGGCAGCTTGGGGGCATGCGGGAAAATGAAACGGATGGGCGGGCAACCCGTCAGGTCCAGTTCTTTGACGATAGGCGCGAAATCCCAGCCATTGGCTCCCAGGCCGTGCATCCAGATCACGGAAGCGGTAGGCTTGTCGCCAGTTTCGAGTCGTATCGCATCAAGCAATTTGTTGGTCATGGTCATTCCAGAGCGGTGTTGAGAAATGCCCGCTAAAGCGGGCGTAGTTTTTATTGCTGCTTATTCTTTATTTCTTTCTTATTGCGGACTTGGGTCTGAACGCCTTGCAC
>JAEZLB010000046.1 GCA_023435945.1 Pseudomonadota bacterium
GGATACGCATGAGCGCTTCACATAAAAACAAGACTTTTGCCACCCTGCTAACCGCGCTTTTTGGCGGCATCGGCTTTCACCGCTTCTACCTGAACGGCTGGCAGGACCTCTGGGGCTGGATAAGACTCGCGACGCTGCCACTGTCGCTGGCCCCGCTGTTGATGGCCCCCGAATTGCCCTGGATACTGACTGCGAGTCCGCTGATTCTCTCGGTATTCGTCAGCACCATTGAAACCCTGATCATCGGCCTGACGCCTGATGAAAAATGGGATGCCCGTTACACCCCCCATTCCGGCAAAAAAAGCCATTCTCGCTGGTTGCTGATCATTACCCTGATCCTGGCTTTCGGTGCGGGAACGACTTTCTTCTTTTTCATCCTCGCTCGCACGGTCGACCTGCTCTATACCGGCGGCGCTTTTGGCTAAGTTCGGCCTGCCCAAAAAAGCGGCATCCTGCCGAAAAGTCGCACCAGGGCAGTGCCTTTTTGACAAGCTCGCTGCCCTTTCACTCTCTTTTCCAGCCCAACTCCGGTATTTCACCGTGGCATAAATCCTGCTGGAAACAGGTTGAACCTCAACCCGTTTCCTTACGCAGGAGTTGCCATGTCCTTGCTTGCCCCGTCCGGTTCTTGTGCTTCCCTCGCTGTCAGATCCCTTCCCTTGCTGGGCCTGCTGGCACTGATGCCGGACGTGGCGGGCGCCCAGGAAATCGCGTTCCCCTTGTCTGGCAACCGCCCGGGCCCGGTGGACATCTCCACGCTGGACAGCGGCGATACGGCCTGGATGCTGACGGCAACCGCCCTGGTACTGTTCATGACCCTGCCCGGGCTGGCACTGTTCTATGCTGGCATGGTCAGGCGCAAGAATGCGCTGACCACCATGGCCCATAGCTTCGCAGCCGCCTGTGTCGCCAGCCTGGTATGGATAGTGATCGGTTACAGCCTGGCCTTCACACCCGGCTCTCCCTTCTTCGGCGGCATGGAACGGCTGATGCTGGATGGGCTGGGCCTGTCGCTCGCCCAGGGCACGGTTACCGTGCATCCGCTTGCGCCCACCATCCCGGAAAGCGTCTTTCTGATGTTCCAGATGAGCTTCGCAATCATCACGCCGGCGCTGATTACCGGCGCATTCGCGGAGCGCATGAAATTTTCGGCATTGCTGCTGTTCGTCGCACTGTGGTCGCTGCTGGTATATGCGCCGGTGGCACACTGGGTGTGGGCGCCGGGAGGATGGCTATCCAGCCACGGCGTACTGGATTTTGCCGGCGGCACCGAGGTGCATATCAATGCCGGCATCTCCGGCCTGATCGCCGCCCTTATCCTGGGTCCCCGCAATGGTTTCGGGCGGGAAGCGATGCCTCCGCACAACCTGCTTCTGACGGTGGTAGGCGCTTGCATGCTGTGGGTAGGCTGGTTCGGTTTCAATGCCGGTTCCGCAGTCGCTGCAGATGGCCGTGCCGGGTACGCGATGCTGGTCACCCAGGCTGCCACCGCCATCGGTGCATTGAGCTGGATGGCGATTGAATGGAGAAAACGTGGCAAGCCTTCCGTGCTTGGCCTGGTGTCGGGCGCTGTATCGGGCCTGGTTGCCATCACGCCGGCCGCCGGTTTTGTCGGGATCGGCGGGGCGCTGGTCATAGGCGCATTTGGCGGGGTGGCCTGTTACTGGGCCGCCACTTCGCTCAAGTCCATGCTCGGCTACGACGATTCGCTCGATGTATTTGGCGTGCATGCGATCGCCGGCATAGCGGGGGCGCTGCTGACGGGTGTGTTCGCGCTGGAAAATGTAGGAGGAACAACCGGCAACCTGGCCAGCCAGATGTATGGCGTAGCAGTAACACTGGTGTACGCCGGCATCATGACGGCCGCCATACTCGGCTTCATCGCATTGACGATAGGCTTGCGCGTGCCCTCCGAACAGGAGCGCGACGGCCTGGATCTGACACAACATGGGGAGAAAGTGCTATGAATACGCACCAACGCGTCACCCTGGCAGAACTCGATACCCAGGCCTTTGCCCTGATGGGACGACTGCATGTGACCCTGCGGCGCGAGACGGGGCGGGTTATCGACGTCGAATACATGCGCCACGATCCCCATTACTGCAGGCATGTACTCGATCTCGCCGGACACCTGGAACACGAGGTGGTGCGGGAAATCTGCGCGCGCCTGCGGGACATTTTTTTCGGCACAGGCGGCTTGTTCACGGTGCAGGAATCCCTGCCTTTGCTCGCACCCCGGCCGTCGCAGCCAAGTTCCTCGCCGGGTGCAGCGCCGCCCAGCTCCGCTGATGCCACCGGTACATCCGGGCCGCAAGCGGCGGAGCAAACCTACGTCGGACGGCTGCGCTAGACTTCAAGACTGCTTGTTTCCATCAAGTAGTAACTGTCGACTTTCCAGCTTTCCTGGTTGTCCAGCGTCATCAGGAAAATCGCGATCCATACCATGCCGTTGTTGTCGGTGATGGCCACTTCCTGCAACGCATTTTCTCCCATGACTTCGGCGACAGCGAACTCTGCCTTGCGCGGCCGGTACAGTGGCGGATACATTTCACGCACCGCTCCCAGCAAGGCTTGTGGGCTGCCCACCATGGCCTTGGTTTCATCGCTCGCCATGTCGAATGCGGTTTCCGCATCGTCCGCTGCAAAGGCTTCCAGCTGTACTTGAACTGCTGCACTAATGGCTTCGCTTTCATCGAAAGGCCGCTCCTGAGCCAGACTTGCACCACTCCAGAACATGCTCATTCCCAATATAAAGACGGCAAAGCCCCTGACAAGATGTCGCATGATTTCCTCCCGCACAGGGTGAATAAGAGTTAGTGGGGGGAATCGGGCAAAAAGTTACAGCTTTTCAGAATTGATTTTCGCCCAGCGTCATCATGTATGTGCTGCCCTGGACTATTGCCAAACGCAGCGCGAATGCCTGAGGCAGTACATGCTCGGCAAAAAAACGGGCCGTGATAATTTTAGCGCTCAGGAAATCCGCATCACCCTGGCCTTGCCGCATCCGTTCATGCGCCAGCTCCGCTGCTCTCGCCATTTGCCAGCCACCCAGCACGATGCCAGCCAGCTTCAGGTAAGGTACCGCAGCCGCATAAGCGGCATGCGGATCGGAAGGCAGGGTCCGCACCATGAAATCCACGGTGTCCTCGTAAGCCAGCAAGGCGGAGTCCAGTGCCGCTGCGATGGCTTGCAAACCTGCATGATCCGATGCCGCAATACTGCGCTCGGTGGCACGCATCTCGGCCAGGATAGCCCGGGACACCTTACCGCCATCGCGCGCAGTCTTGCGCGCCAGCAGGTCATTGGCCTGTATCGCCGTCGTGCCCTCGTAGATGGCGAGTATGCGTGCATCGCGATAATACTGTGCCACGCCTGTTTCCTCGATATAACCCATGCCGCCATGCACTTGTATGCCGGTCGAGGCCACCTCGATGGCCATCTCGGTGGACCAGCCCTTGATGATAGGCACCAGGTATTCATAGAAAGCCTGCTTCTCTTTCCGCACCGCTTCGTCCGGATGATGCTGGGCGATATCGGCAGCGGCAGCGGCCGCGCCCACATACGCCAGCGCACGCGCCGCTTCGGTCTGCGCGCGCATGGACAGCAGCATGCGCCGCACATCGGGCTGGTGGGTGATGGTCAGCGGCGCACCGGACTCGCTGGCCGGATCACGCGACTGCACGCGTTCCTTCGCATAGGCAACGGCCTGCTGGTAAGCACGCTCCGCCACTGCCACGCCCTGCACGCCGACGGCAAAACGCGCGGCATTCATCATGATGAACATGGTTTCCAGGCCGCGATGCTTCTCGCCGACCAGTGTGCCGACAGCTCCGCCCTCGTCGCCGAACTGCAGCACCGCAGTCGGGCTGGCCTTGATGCCGAGCTTATGCTCCAGCGACACGCAGCGCACATCGTTGCGCGCACCCAGGTTGCCATTGGCATTGATCAGGAATTTCGGCACCACGAACAGTGAAATGCCTTTTACCCCTTGAGGAGCCTCCGGCGTGCGCGCCAGCACCAGGTGCACGATGTTTTCAGCGAGGTCGTGCTCGCCATACGTGATGAAAATCTTGGTGCCGAATATTTTGTAGGTGCCATCGGCCTGCGGCTCGGCGCGGGTGCGTATCAGCGAGAGATCGGAGCCGGCCTGCGGCTCGGTCAGGTTCATGGTGCCGGTCCATTCACCGGCCACCAGTTTGGTCAGATAGGTTTGTTTTTGCTGCTCGCTGCCAGCGATCAACAGTGCTTCAATCGCGCCATCGGTGAGCAAGGGACACAGGGCGAAGGAAAGATTGGCCGCATTGAGCATTTCCATGCAAGGCGTCGCAACAATCCTGGGAAGATGCTGGCCGCCGAAAATGTCCGGATGGCGAAGACCCTGCCAGCCGCCTTCCACGAAAGCCTGGAAGGCTTCCTTGAAGCCTTCGGCTGTATGCACTTCCCCATCGTGCAAGCCACCCGGATTTTTGTCGGCGGGCGCATTCAGCGGCGCGATCACTTCACGGCAGAATTTCGCATGTTCCTGCAGCACAGCGTCCACCAGATCCGGCGTTGCTGCCTCGCAGCCGGGCAAGGCCTGTACTGCTGCCAGTCCCGCCAGCTCGTTCAGCACAAACTCCATGTCCAGCAACGGCGCTGCATACTCCATGTGGCCTCCACACGAAAACAGGGTTGGCGGATGGGCTCATCCGGGCAGCTTCATCCTACCCCTGGAGCAACATCCTGCCAACCCTGCTGAGGCTGCAGCGACAAGGCGCTTAGCCGAGTTCCTTGACCAGCTCCGGCACCACGTCAAACAGGTCGCCAACGATGCCGTAATCCGCCACCGAGAAAATCGGCGCTTCCGGGTCCTTGTTGATGGCAACGATGGTCTTGGAATCCTTCATGCCGGCCAGATGCTGGATCGCGCCGGAAATGCCGACGGCGATGTACAGCTCGGGCGCCACGATCTTGCC
>JAEZLB010000079.1 GCA_023435945.1 Pseudomonadota bacterium
GCGCAGGGTGAAGTCGTCATGCCGCTGGAAGAAACTCATGCGCGCGAAGCTTTTGAAACGGCTTACCGTCAGGGCTATCGCGCCATAGCCATCGTGCTGATGCATGGATATCGCTACACCGAGCATGAAACGCGTCTGGCAGGAATCGCCCGCGAAGCAGGCTTTGAGCAGATTTCGGTATCGCATCAGGCCAGTCCGCTGATGAAGCTGGTAGCGCGCGGCGATACCACAGTGGTGGATGCTTATCTGTCGCCGGTACTGCAGCGTTACATCAATCAGGTAAGGAGGGAATTGCCGGGCGTGAACCTGCAATTCATGCAGTCCAATGGCGGCCTGGTGCAGGCGCAGGTTTTCAAGGGCAAGGACAGCATACTTTCCGGTCCGGCCGGTGGCGTGGTGGGCATGGCACGCACCAGCCGGCTGGCAGGTTTTGACAGCGTCATCGGTTTCGACATGGGTGGCACCTCCACCGATGTTTCGCACTTCAACGGCGAATTCGAGCGCGCATTCGAGACCCAGGTGGTCGGTATACGCCTTAGGGCACCGATGATGAGCATACATACGGTTGCGGCGGGCGGTGGTTCCATTCTGCATTTCGACGGCAGCCGTTACCGGGTTGGGCCAGACAGTGCCGGTGCCTATCCGGGGCCCGCATGTTACCGCCATGGCGGGCCGCTCACAGTCACCGATGCGAATGTCATGCTGGGCAAATTGCCGCCGAAGTATTTCCCTGCCATCTTCGGCGGCAAGGCAGACCAGCCCCTGGACAGTGAAGTCGTGACTGAAAAATTTGCCGAGCTGGGCCGCCAGATCGCGGCGGCGACCGGCAAGGAGCCGGCTTGCGAAGAGATTGCGCAGGGTTTCATCGATATCGCCGTGCTCAACATGGCCAATGCCATCAAGCAGATTTCCGTGCAGCGCGGTTATGACGTCAGTGATTATGCATTGGCGACCTTTGGCGGCGCGGGCGGACAGCATGCCTGCCTGGTCGCCGATGCGTTGGGCATGAAGAAAGTTTTCGTGCATCCGCTGGCCGGGGTGTTGTCAGCCTACGGCATGGGACTGGCGGAGCAGATCGTCATGCGCGAAGCACCGGTCAATGCAAAGCTGGATGAAAACCTGCTCCGGACTTTGCAAACTACGCTGGATGAACTGGCGCAGCAGGCGGCCCAGTCTTTGCAGGAGCAGGGCGTTTCACCAGAGCGTATCGTGACGCAACGTCATGTGTGCCTTCGATATGAAGGCACCGATACGGCATTGCCGGTGAGTTTTGCAAGCGTAGCGGACATGTCTGCGGCATTCGAATCGCTATATCGCCAACGTTTCTCTTTTCTCATGCCGGGCAAGGCCTTGCTGGTGGAATCGGTGTCGGTGGAAGCGACCGGTATTTCCGATGCGCCGCAGGAAAAAACACCGGAATTTCCCCCGCGCGAACGAGGATTATGTACGGCAGACACGGTTGCCATGTATGGCGAAGGCCAGTGGCACGATACGCCGGTATTCCTGCGTGACGATCTGCAGCCGGGTGACCGTATCGATGGCCCGGCCATCATTGCGGAAGCCAATGCCACCACGGTAGTGGAGGAAGGTTGGCAGGCGGAAGTCACAGCGCTGAATCACCTGGTCATGACGCGGGTGCGGCCGCGCAGAACAAAAACAGCGATAGGTACGCAGGTCGATCCGGTCATGCTGGAAATCTTCAACAATCTCTTCATGGCGATTGCCGAACAGATGGGAGTGCGACTGCAGAATACGGCCTGTTCGGTCAACATCAAGGAGCGTCTGGATTTCAGCTGCGCGCTGTTCGATGCGCAGGGCTGCCTGATCGCGAATGCGCCGCACATGCCTGTGCATCTCGGCTCCATGGGCGAAAGCATCAAGGCGGTCATCGCTGCCAATGCGGGGCAGATGAAGCCGGGCGATGTGTACATGCTGAACGATCCCTATCGTGGCGGCACGCATCTGCCGGACGTCACGGTGATCACGCCTGTGTTCGACGAAGCCGGGCAGCAGATCCTGTTTTACGTGGGCTCGCGCGGGCATCATGCGGACATAGGCGGCACTACACCGGGATCGATGCCGCCGGATTCTGCCGTGATTGAGGAAGAAGGCGTGCTGATCACCAACTTCAAGCTGGTGGACCAGGGGCGCTTTCTTGAGAGGGAAGTGCGCGAGCTGCTGGAGGCCACACGCTATCCGGCGCGTAATCCCGACCAGAACCTCGCCGATCTGCAGGCGCAGGTTGCCGCTAACCAGAAAGGCGTGGACGAGCTGCACGCGATGGTCCGGCAATACGGGCTGGAGGTGGTGCGGGCTTACATGGGACATGTGCAGGATAATGCGGAAGAAGCGGTGCGGCGCGTTATAACGGCCCTGAAAGATGGCAGTTATGAGCTGCCGCTGGATAATGGTGCGGTGATCAGGGTGGCGATACGCGTCAACAGGCAGGAGCGTTCCGCGGAAATCGATTTCACCGGAACTTCCCCCCAGCTTACCAACAACTTCAATGCTCCGCGTGCGGTTTGCATGGCGGCAGTGCTGTATGTGTTCCGCACGCTGGTGGACGATGCGATTCCATTGAATGCGGGATGCCTGAAACCGCTGAAAGTCGTCATTCCCGAAGGCTCCATGCTCAACCCGGTCTATCCGGCGTCGGTAGTGTCCGGCAACGTGGAAACCTCAAGCTGCATCACCAATGCGCTGTACGGCGCACTGGGCATCATGGGGGCGTCGCAGTGCACGATGAACAATTTCACCTTCGGCAATGCGCGTTACCAGTATTACGAAACCCTATCCGGCGGCTCGGGCGCAGGCGAGGGCTTCGACGGGACCGACGTGGTACAGACCAACATGACGAATTCCAGGTTGACTGACC
>JAEZLB010000116.1 GCA_023435945.1 Pseudomonadota bacterium
CTCAAGCGCAGATTCGGCAGGTCCGCAACGGCTTTGGCCAAAGCCAACACTTCCCCCGGCGCCACACCACTCTTGCTGGCTTCACCGCTGATGTTGACCTGCAGGCAGATATTCAGCGGCGGCAAATGCAAAGGACGCTGCACAGACAAACGCTGCGCGATCTTTTCCCTATCGACCGAATGCACCCAGTCGAAATTTTCCGCAATCGGCCGCGTCTTGTTGCTCTGTATTGGCCCGATGAAATGCCACTCCAGCTTCAGCTCAGGCGCCATTTGCTGCAAGGCCGCCATCTTGTCCAGCGCTTCCTGCAAATAATTCTCGCCGAATGCCTGCTGTCCGGCCTGCGACGCTTGCAGTACGGCCTCAGCACCGAAGGTTTTGGATACGGCCAGCAGACGCACATCGCCGCCATTACGCAACACTGCCTGCGCAGCATTGTCGATAGTGCCACGCACGGCTTGCAAGTTCTCGGAAATTGAGGACATAATCAAATCACTATAAAGGCAATCGCAGACAATCATTACAACACCGCTATTACAACACCGCTGCCAGCGCACCGCGCCTGTTCTTCCTTACCTCATGTCGGCCCTGGAATTATAAATGGACATTTCCGAACTCCTTGCGTTCTCTGTCAAGAATGGCGCCTCCGATTTGCACCTGTCAGCCGGTGTTCCGCCAATGATACGTGTGCATGGCGATGTGCGCCGCATCAATCTTCCCCCGCTGGAGCACAAGGATGTGCACAGCATGGTGTACGACATCATGAACGATGGGCAGCGCAAAATCTATGAAGAGCGACTGGAGATAGATTTTTCGTTTGCGATTCCGGGCCTTGCGCGTTTTCGTGTGAATGCCTATATGCAGGACCGCGGCGCTGCTGCGGTGTTTCGTACCATTCCTTCCAAGGTACTGTCGCTGGATGACCTGAACGCTCCGCGCATTTTTGCCGATCTCGCCTTGAAGCCTCGCGGACTGGTGCTGGTGACAGGACCGACCGGCTCCGGCAAATCGACCACGCTGGCCGCGATGATCAATCACTTCAACGAGAACGAGCAGGGCCACATCCTCACCATCGAGGACCCTATCGAATTCGTGCACGACTGCAAGAAATCGCTGATCAACCAGCGTGAAGTCGGCCCCCATACCCACTCTTTCTCCAACGCGTTGCGCTCAGCGCTGCGTGAAGACCCGGACGTGGTGCTGGTAGGTGAATTGCGTGACCTGGAAACCATACGCCTGGCATTAACTGCCGCGGAAACCGGTCACCTTGTTTTCGGCACGCTGCATACCTCGTCAGCGGCAAAAACCATAGACCGTATCGTCGACGTATTTCCTGCTGAAGAAAAGGAAATGGTGCGTGCGATGCTGTCGGAATCGCTGCAAGCGGTGATCTCGCAAACGCTGATCAAGACCAAGGATGGCGCCGGCCGGGTTGCCGCCCATGAAATCATGATAGGCACGCCGGCCATTCGCAACCTGATCCGCGAAGCCAAGGTGGCACAGATGTATTCCGCCATCCAGACCGGCGCCAATGTCGGCATGCAGACGCTGGATGCCTGCCTTACTGACCTGGTCCGCCGCAACCGCATTTCCATGGCCTCCGCGCGCGCCGTCGCCAAGACTCCCGAAAACTTCATGGGCTAAGCCGAATCGGCTATAACTTTTCTCGCATTTAAGGACAGAGATGGAACGCGATCAAGCCACGAAATTCATGCATGAATTGCTGAAACTAATGATCAGCAAAGGTGGTTCCGATCTGTTCATCACGGCGGATTTCCCCCCGGCCTTCAAACTGGATGGCAAACTTACGCCCGTCTCGAATCAGCCGCTATCGGCAGTCCATACCGTCGAACTGGCTCGCTCCATCATGAACGACAGGCAGGCTGCCGAGTTTGAGGAAAGCAAGGAATGCAACTTTGCCATCATGCCAACCGGCCTGGGACGTTTTCGCGTCTCTGCCTTTGTGCAACAGGGCAAGGTCGGCATGGTGCTGCGTACCATCAATAGTGAGATCCCGACGATCGAAGAACTGGGCGTGCCCCCTGTACTCAAGGAGGTCGCGATGAACAAACGCGGCCTCGTCATTCTGGTCGGCGCAACTGGTTCCGGCAAGTCGACCACGCTGGCCTCCATGATCGGCCATCGCAATGAAAACAGCTTCGGCCATATCATCACCATTGAAGACCCCATAGAGTTCGTGCATCCGCACAAGAACTGCATAGTGACCCAGCGCGAAATCGGCGTAGATACCGAGGGCTGGCATGTGGCGTTGAAGAACACGCTGCGCCAGGCACCGGATGTCATCCTGATCGGCGAGATACGCGACCGCGAAACCATGGACTACGCCATTGCGTTCGCGGAAACCGGCCATCTCTGTCTTGCCACGCTGCATGCCAACAGCGCCAACCAGGCGCTGGATCGCATCATCAACTTTTTTCCGGAAGAGCGCCGCTCGCAACTACTGATGGATTTGTCGCTCAATCTCAAAGCGATGATTTCGCAGCGACTGGTTCCCAAGCGCCACAGTAAGGGGCGCTGCGTGGCGGTGGAAGTCATGCTAAATTCTCCACTGATTTCGGATCTCATCTTCAAGGGTGATGTCCACGAAATCAAGGAAGTCATCAAGAAGTCGCGCGAACTCGGCATGCAAACCTTTGACCAGGCGCTGTTCGACCTCTACGAAGCTGGCCAAATTACTTATGAAGATGCCCTGCGCAACGCAGATTCCGTCAATGACTTGCGCCTGACCATCAAACTGCAGGGCAAGGAAGCGAAGGACAAAGATCTCTTGTCCGGGGCATCAGGACTCGATTTAGTATGAATTTGCTTTACCAATTACCGGTCACCACGCTGGCCGGCCAAGATAGCACACTCGAAGCCTATCGCAACAAGGTACTGCTGGTGGTGAACACAGCCAGTCGCTGCGGCTTTACACCGCAATACAGTGAACTGGAAGAGCTTCATCGCCGCTACCGCGAACGCGGCCTGGCAGTATTGGGATTTCCCTGCAATCAGTTCGGTAGGCAGGAGCAAGGCAACCCGAAAGAAATCCGGAAATTCTGTGAGATCAATTACCAGGTCAGCTTTCCCCTGTTCGCGAAGATCGATGTGAACGGCGACAATGCACATCCACTATTCCGTTACCTGAAACGCGAAGC
>JAEZLB010000143.1 GCA_023435945.1 Pseudomonadota bacterium
GTAGTAAGGCAGAATCGTCCCTGGCACGGGCCGGCACAGTCAGGACAGCAGGCTTGCAAACGGCCTCCCGTAACGTTGCCCAACAGGCTGAGAAGAAAGCGTCCTCGATTCCGGCTGCCAGCGCTACAGCGAAAGCGGTTTCGGCTTCGCCGCTCGTCTCCGAACGTGCGCGCAGGGCGATGGTAGAGCGTGTCGCCAGTCAGGGAGTGAAAGATCCGGTGGTGCTGAGCGCGATGGAAAGCGTGCCGCGCCATTTGTTCATGGAGCCGGCACTGGCGAGCCAGGCTTATATCGATGCTTCTTTACCCATTGGGTGTCAGCAGACGATTTCTCAGCCTTACATTGTTGCAAGGATGATAGAAATCATGCGTAATAATGGGCGTGGTGGCAAATTGGACCGGGTGCTGGAAATCGGCACAGGTTGTGGTTATCAGGCCGCAGTGCTGGCCAAGGTCGCAAAGGATGTCTATTCGATAGAGCGCATCCGCTTCTTGCATGAACTGGCCAAATCTAATCTGCGGGCCTTGCGTATCCCGAATCTGCGTTTGCACTATGGCGATGGAATGCTGGGCTTGCCGCAGGCCGCACCGTTCGATGGAATCATCCTGGCAGCAGCGGGGCTGGAAGTGCCACAGGCGTTGCTGGAACAATTGTCAGTCGGGGGCAGGTTGATTGCACCCGTCGGTGCACAGAAGCAGGCACTGCAGCTGGTGGAGCGAACCTCGGCGTCCCGATGGGCAACGACGGTGCTGGAAGATTGTCATTTTGTGCCCCTCCGTCCCGGAACCATGGGATAGATGGTGCAGGAACAGAACGAATGAGTATGGATATCCTACGTTACATTGCATTAGGTTTGACTGCGGCAGTGGTTGCCGGTTGTCAGATGGGGGGCGTTAATTCATCCGCACCCATCGTCGACAAGCGTCCAGCATCGGGTAAACCCGGTGATGCAGCACGTTCCAAGATCACGGTTACGAAAGGACAGGTTGTCGTGCAGCGGGGCGATACCTTGTACCGGATTGCTCAGGAAGTAGGGCAGTCGGTGTCGGATCTGGTGGCCTGGAACGGATTGGCCAATCCCAACGATATCAAGGTAGACCAGGTGTTGCGGGTTACGCCTCCCGAGCCGGGATCCACGCCTCAGACCGGAAGCGTCGCCTCCTCCAGCGAAGTCGAGGCCCGCCCTGCCGGATCCCAAGCTCCTGCAGATCGCGCAGACTCTGCCGCTAAAGGCGGTGGAGGTGCGGATGGCGGGAGGATGGTTATCGAAGGCATGTCGTGGGTGTGGCCGACGGAAGGAAACATTATTCAGCCGTATACCGCCGCGCGTAAGGGGATAGCGCTGGGCGGAAAAATGGGGCAGCCGGTCGTGGCGGCGGGAGCAGGGACCGTCTTGTATGCGGGAAGCGTGCGCGGCTACGGTAACCTGGTCATTGTCAAGCATACCAATACCCTGTTGTCTGCCTATGCCCACAACAGGGCCATTTTGGTGAAGGAAGGGCAGAACGTTACCCAGGGACAGAGAATTGCCGAGATGGGGAACACTGATACCGATCAGGTCAAGTTGCATTTCGAAATCCGCCAGCAAGGAAAGCCGGTGGATCCCACCAAGTTTCTTCCGGCTCGTTAGCGAAAAAGACACTTGTTCCGCGCCATTGCTGGGGCAGAAGTACACGCCGGCAGAAGAGCTGAAGAAGTCATCCCGGAACAGAGGTAAGAGTGAGCGTGCGTAGTAAGAAGTCAATCTTCGAAGACCGAGCTGAGAAGGGGCGCTGCAGGTGCGCGACTGGTTGAACAGTTTGCCAGCCAGAGCCGAATGCGCATCATGCATCTTGTGGCGGGATGACGAAGAGCTTTCTGCGCCGGAGTCTTTGGCCGATGAATCTGGTGTAACCCGGGGGGTACGCCAGATTCCGCAGGAGGCCTTGCGTTAAACTAAATGCGCATTGACGTCGCGCGGTGTAGGAAAGGATGCGTTGCTGTGATTCCCATACTGGTATTCGATATCGAGACGATTCCCGACGTGACGGGCTTGCGCGCGCTGAACGGGCATTCGTCCACCATGAGCGATGACGATGTCGCTGCGGCGGCATTTGAAGCGCGACGCGAAAAAACCGGCTCGGAATTTCTGCCGCATCACTTGCACCGCGTGGCCGCGATTTCCTGCGTATTCCGCGATGACGACGGATTCCGTGTGCGTTCGCTGGGTACGGAGGCCGATAACGAGGCCAAGCTGGTCAATGATTTCTTCCGCGTGATTGACCGTTATACGCCCCAGCTCGTTTCCTGGAATGGCGGCGGATTTGATCTGCCAGTGCTGCATTATCGTGCGCTGGTCAATGCCGTAACTGCTGCCCGTTACTGGGAAATGGGTAATGATGACAAAGAGTTCAAGTGGAATAATTACCTCAGCCGCTATCACACCCGCCATCTGGATCTGATGGATTTGCTGGCGCTGTATACCGGACGCGCCAACGCGCCGCTCGACGATCTCGCCAAGATGTGTGGTTTTCCAGGCAAGATGGGTGTCGACGGTTCCCAGGTTTGGCCGTTATATCAGCAAGGGCGCCTGCAGGAAATCCGCGCCTATTGCGAAACCGACGTGGTCAACACCTACCTGGTCTATTGCCGTTTTCAGTTGATGCGCGGCGAAATCACGCAGCAAGCCTACGAAGCGGAGCTGGCGCTGGTGCGTGATTCGCTGGCAGCCATCGATGCGCCCCACTGGCGCGAGTATCTGGCGGCCTGGCCTGGTTATGGCGCATGACTTGCCCCTGCTAATCCATATAAAATGACAGGTTTTCCGGGTGCCTTGCACCCGTTTCTCCATCTTTTATATGCCGCAAGAATTTATCGAAATCGAATCGCTGGACATGGAGGGCCGCGGAGTAGGTCATCTTCTCAATGAGGACGGCACTCCGGGCAAGGTTATTTTTGTCGAGGGCGCATTGCCTGGCGAACGCGTCAGCTATCAGTCGTATCGCCGCAAACCCAAATGGGAAGCGGCGACCGTAGTGGACATCCAGCGTGCCTCCAGCCTGCGGGTCACGCCTCCTTGTCCCCATTTTGGCACTTGCGGCGGTTGCGCCATGCAGCATCTGGAGCCGGGCGCGCAGGTGGCGATCAAGCAGCGCGTACTGGAAGACAATCTCAAGCATATCGGCCGCGTGAGTGCGGAAACCATGCTGCGACCCATCTACGGCCCGTCCTGGGGATACCGTTATCGCGGACGCCTGTCGATACGCTACGTGGTAAAAAAGGGCAAAGTGCTGGTGGGATTCCATGAGCGCAAGTCGGGTTTTATTACCGACATGGGATCCTGTAAGGTGTTGCCGCCTAATGTGTCGGCCATGCTGCTGCCTTTGCGGGAACTGATTGGCTCCCTCTCCATCATGGATCGGGTACCACAGGTGGAAGTCGCCGTGGGGCAGGGTGAGCAGGAAAAAGTCACCGTGCTGCTGTTGCGCATTATGGAGCCCTTAACGGCTGATGATGAGGTGCTTCTGAAAGCTTTCGCAGATGAGTGGCGCATCCAGTGGTGGTTGCAACCCAAGGGGCCGGATACCGTTTATCCCTTTTATCCCGAACAAAGCGACTTGCATTACGTGCTGCCGGAGTTTGGCGTACGCATGCCCTTCAAACCCACCGATTTCACCCAGGTTAATCACGAGATCAATCGCACCCTGGTTTCGCGTGCCTTGCGTTTGCTGGATATCCAGAAGGATGACAGGGTGGCGGACCTGTTTTGTGGCTTGGGTAACTTTACGTTACCGATTGCTACGCAGGCCAGCGAGGTGGTCGGTATTGAAGGCAGTACTGCGCTCACCGAGCGGGCGATGCAGAATGCAAAAGCTAATGGACTGGACAGCAAGACGCAGTTTTATTGCCGCAATCTGTTTGAAGTGACTGCCCAGGATCTGGTGGAGTTGGGCAAATTCGATCGCATGCTGATCGATCCGCCGCGTGATGGCGCCATGGCCTTGTCGCAGGCTCTGGGCGAGTTGGCCAAGGAGCAACCGGATATGCTGCCTACACGTATTGTGTATGTCTCTTGCAGTCCGTCCACGCTGGCACGCGATGCCGGTATTCTGGTCAATGAAGCGGGTTATGTGCTGAAGCAAGCGGGCGTGGTGAACATGTTCCCGCATACCGCTCATGTGGAGTCGATCGCGGTGTTCGAGCGCCCCCAGTGAGAAAGGGCGGTAAATCAACGAGTGAAGTAATAAAAAAGCCGTCCCAGGGACGGCTTTTTTGTTTATGGCAGAGCGTCGTTATTCGCGGTCACCGCCAAAAATCCCCAGCAAGGCCAGCAGGTTGCTGAAAATGTTGTACAGGCTCAGGTACACGCTCAGGGTGGCAGTGATGTAGTTGGTTTCACCGCCATTCACGATGCGTTGCACGTCATACAGCAGGAAGGCCGAGAAGATGCCGATAGCCAGTACCGAAATCGTCAGGTACAGGGCGGGCAGTTGCAGGAAAATATTGGCAACGATAGCTACCAGCAGCATGATCATGCCCATCATCAACCAACGGCCCATGCCGGAGAAATCACGTTTGGTCGTCGTGGCAATGGTTGCCATAGTGGCAAAAATAGCTGCAGTGCCACCAAAGGCGGTCATGATCAGGGAGGCGCCGTTGGAGAAGCCCAGAATGTGTCCGATAAGACGTGACAGCATGAGCCCCATGAAGAAGGTGAAGCCCAGCAGTAATACCACGCCTAACGACGAATTCTTGGTCTTTTCAATTGCGTAAAAGAAACCGAAAGCAATGCCTAGAAAAAGCACCAACCCCATGAAGGGGCTGCCTTCAAAGAAACTGAAGCCCATGGAAACGCCAACCCAGGCACCGAGCATGGTCGGTATCATGGATAGGGCCAGCAACCAATAGGTGTTGCGCAGCACCCGGTTGGTGGTCGCCGGTGTGGCGACGCCAGCGCGGGCCATGGGGGACATGCGGGTGTTGTTCATGATGGTAGAAAACTCCAGGATCGCGACAGCACTGTG
>JAEZLB010000145.1 GCA_023435945.1 Pseudomonadota bacterium
ACCCTGGAGCGCGCCCTCAAGCAAGCGGAAAACCATCCGGCGCTGCGCCTGGAATTCTCCAAGCTGACGGATGCCGATCCGGTCGGTTGCGGCCTGCTGCTGCGCCTGCTGAAACGCCTGCAGAAGTCCGAGCATGAACTCATCCTGGTCGATGCCAATCAGTTGGTGACCAAGGTGCGCTCAATCCTGCAGGTTGGCCGCAAGGACGAAACCGAAGTGCCCTGGCTGCTGTTGATGGAAGTATTGCGCCTGTTGAACAAGGAGAAAGAGTTCGAGGAAGTGAGCATCGATTATTGCGTCACCTTCGAAGTCTCGCCGCCACCCTTCGTGGCATCCAGTTCCAAGGTCACCATGCTGGCCGAGGACAATACCCCTGCCGCAGAAATTGCCGCCGACAAGATCAGCATGCCGGCCGTGATAGAAGGAAAGGGGGAACAGATCCTGAAAGCCATCGCGGAGTTTGCAAAGCAGAATGACCATATCGTGATGGACTGTCAGCATCTGCATCGCGTCGACTTTGCAGCGGCCGGACAGCTATTGAGCGGGCTGAGTCCTCTGGTCGCGCAAGGCAAATCGCTTGAACTCCTGCAGGTCAATCACCTGGTAAGCACCCTGTTCCAGGTCATGGGTTATCAGGACATCGCCAGCGTCCAGTCGCGCAAGTACTGATCCTCCCGCGCGATTTTTCTCATTCACCCTTGTAACCTCCCGCCTCATCCCCATTTGCTTTGAATTGCAGTGCCGGCACTAAACCGGCACCTCGGCATTTTCATCCAATAGCTAGAGAGCAACATCGAACAATTTCATGGCACCACCATCTTGTCTGTTCGACAAGGAAATATTGTCGCCCTGGGTGGCGATGGACAAGTCACGCTGGGAAACGTGGTCGTAAAAGGCACTGCCCGCAAAGTTCGCAAGCTCTATCACGGCAAGGTACTCGCCGGTTTTGCCGGCGGCACGGCTGATGCCTTCACGCTGCTGGAGCGTTTCGAGAGCAAACTGGAAAAACACCAGGGTCATTTGCTCAGAGCTTCGGTGGAACTTGCCAAGGACTGGCGTACCGACCGCATGCTTCGCCGCCTAGAAGCCATGTTGCTGGTTGCAGACCACGAAACCACCCTGATCATTACCGGCAATGGCGATGTACTGGAACCCGAAGACGGCATTGGCGCAATCGGATCGGGCAGCGTTTATGCACAATCGGCCGCCAAGGCACTGAAGGAAAATACTGATCTGCCCCCTGTCGATATCGTGAAGAAATCCCTAGTGATCGCGGGTGAACTCTGCATTTACACGAATCTCTCGCACATCATCGAGACCCTCGAATAACCGACCTGCATCACCCAAGGAATACCTATGAACATGACCCCACAGGAAATCGTTTCCGAACTCGACAAGCATGTGGTGGGCCAGGCACGTGCCAAGCGCGCGGTTGCAATCGCCCTTCGCAATCGCTGGCGGCGCCAGCAGATCCCCGCACCGCTGCGCCATGAAATCACGCCCAAGAACATCCTGATGATAGGACCCACCGGCGTGGGCAAGACCGAGATCGCGCGACGCCTGGCCAAGCTGGCCGATGCACCGTTCATCAAGATAGAAGCAACCAAGTTCACCGAAGTCGGTTATGTGGGCCGCGATGTGGATACCATCATCCGCGATCTCGCCGAGATTGGCATCAAACAGACACGCGAAGTCGAAATGCGCAAAGTGCGCGACCGGGCGGTCGATGCCGCAGAAGAACGCATACTGGATATCCTGATACCGCCGCCGCGCGATTTCGGATTCAACACCTCCAGCAGTAGCGATGAACAAAGCGGCAGCAATGCCCGCCAGACGTTCCGCAAGCGCCTGCGCGAAGGGGCGCTGGACGACCGCGAAATCGAACTCGAACTGTCGGAGCCCTCCCCGCACATGGAAATCATGGCGCCTCCCGGCATGGAGGAAATGACCGAACAGATCAAAGGCATGTTCTCAGGACTGGGCAGCGGCCGCAAGAAAACCCGCAAGCTCAAGATACGCGAAGCAATGAAATTTCTGATCGATGAGGAAGCAGCGAAGCTGGTCAATGACGACGAACTCAAGCAACGCGCCATCGCCAATATTGAACAGAACGGCATCGTGTTCCTTGATGAAATCGACAAGATTGCTACCCGATCCGAGACAAGCGGCGCCGACGTATCGCGCGCAGGTGTACAACGTGACCTGCTGCCACTGGTGGAAGGCACGACCGTCAATACCAAGTACGGCATGATCAAGACCGATCACATACTTTTTATTGCAACCGGTGCGTTCCATTTGTCGCGTCCTTCGGACCTGATACCGGAGCTGCAGGGCCGCTTCCCGATCCGGGTCGAACTCGATTCGCTGTCAGTGGCTGATTTCGAACGCATCCTGACCAGCACCGATGCCTGCCTGACCAAGCAGTACGAAGCCTTGCTGGCAACCGAGGAAGTGCAAATTGAATTCAAGCCGGACGGTATCGAGCGGTTAGCTTCGATTGCTTACTCCGTCAACGAGAAGACTGAGAACATCGGCGCACGCCGGCTCTATACGGTGATGGAAAAACTGCTGGAAGATCTTTCTTTCTCTGCCGCGAACAGTAGCGGCAGCACGATTGCCATCGATGCCGCGTATGTAGACCAGCGCCTGGGTGAACTGGCAGTGAATGAAGACCTGTCTCGCTACGTGCTTTAATGATGCACTGTAGCGGCTGACTGGCCTGCCAGCCTTGTTCTGAATGCAGTCAAGACGGCAGGCCAGGATCTGCAGGAAGACCCATGAGAGCTGTGCGAGACATCCTGTTACGCACAGCTTTTTATTGTCGACGCGGCGGGTTGTCCTGCATCTGTGCCGGAGCAGCCGTCTCCGCAGCCGCGTCGTCCTGCGTCTCATTATTGTTAATCGATGTGGCGGAGGAATCGGCCTGATCCGACTGCGCCGCGCCTTCATTCTGCGGCGCCTGCTCCTCCTGTTGTGTGACCACGGTGGTGCCTTGCGCGGGGGCATTCTGCGGCTGCGCAGCGGATTGAGACTGATTGGTTTGTGGCTGAGCGGTTTGCGGCTGAGCGGCTTGCTGCGGTGTAGCGGACACGGGAGGCTCGCTCGATGCGCGGCGAGCAATGCCGTTTACCTGCGCATTACGACCGGCAGCCGGCAATTCTATGCGTTTCAGTGCACCACCATCTGACAGCACCACATATTCCCGGTGCACTTCCTTCACGGTCACGCCCGGCACGACTTCACCGTTTACACGAAAGGCCCGCGGCGGTTTTCCTTCCTGTGCGATGATGGCCACGCTGTCTTTGGGCGTACCGGAATAAATCACGCCACGCAGCTGGAAATTGTTCGCTGTTTCCGTCGCAGCTTGGCCGCCGAATACCGCAGCGGCGGCTTCCAGACTTGGGGGCGCCGTTTGCGGTTGAGCCGATGCAGCGACTGGCCGCAGTGGCGGATCATATAACTGCAACCCCCAATATGCGATCGATGCGCATAGGGCGATAAACAGCAGAAAACTTAGCACTAGTCGCCCTCGTGTCATTCTCATTATCTCCCTGTTGAGGCGCTCAACGTACCAATTGGTTAATTTCAATAATGGGCATCAGCACGGCCAGCACGATCAGCAGGACCACGACACCCATTGCCAGGATCAGCATGGGTTCCAGCAAGCCTGCGATCGTTAATGCCCGCCGCTCGAGATCTGTTTCCTGCGCATTCGCTGCGCGCTCCAGCATGGCCGGCAACTCCCCTGTCGTCTCGCCGGCTCTTATCATATGGACCAGCATGGGCGGAAAATACGGATAAGCAGACAAGGCTCGCGCCAGGCTCACACCTTCACGCACCGCCGCCGTGGCATCTTCGACTTGCAAACGCATGGCCACATTGCCCAGTGTGTCCTGGCTGGTCTGCAAGGCGCGTAATATCGGCACGCCCGACCCTGTCGTAATTGCCAGCGTGCTGGCAAAACGCGATGTGTTCAGGCTGCGTTCGAAACGTCCATACAGAGGTGCATTCAGCAGCCAGCTATGCCATCGCAACCGTATGCGTGGATTTTTCAGCGCTCGCCGCCACAGATAAAAAGCACCAATCAATAATAGTGCCACCAGCCAGCCCCAGCTGCGCACAAAATCCGAAATCGCCAGCATCACTATCGTGAGGATCGGCAACTGCTGCTTGGTATTGGCAAACACGGATACGATCTGCGGCACTACATAGGTCAGCAGAAAAATCACGATCAGAAAGGCTACTATCGTCACGATGGCCGGATAGGTAAAAGCCAGCCTCACCTTCTGCACCAGCGAATTGCGGCGTTCGATGTAATCGGCCAGGCGGGACA
>JAEZLB010000078.1 GCA_023435945.1 Pseudomonadota bacterium
TATAACCAGTACGGTCGCCGCGACAACATGTACAAGGCCCGTATCAAGATACTGGTAAAAGCCATCGGCGCTGACGTCTTCGCCAAACAGGTCGAAGAAGAATGGGCGGACCTGAAAGATGGTCCCAGCACGCTGACCGAGGCCGAAGTGGCTCGCGTGGCCGCGTTCTTCGAGCCGCATCCTTACGAAACCCTGCCGGCGGTTTCTGCGCAATTCGAGCAGCAAAAAGCCGACAACAAGGCCTTTGCCAACTGGGTGAGCCGCAATGTGAAAGCCCACAAGGTGCCGGGTTATGCGATTGCAGTGGTGTCGCTGAAGAAAACCGGCGTTCCGCCGGGCGATGCAACGGCTGAACAGATGGATTTTGTTGCTGACCTGGCTGACCGTTACAGCTTCAGCGAAATCCGCGTGACGCACGAGCAGAACCTGGTGCTGGCAGACGTGCAGCAATCCAAGTTGTTCGAGTTGTGGGAAGAATTGAAGGCGCACGGGCTGGCAACGCCCAACATCGGCCTGCTGACCGACATCATCTGCTGCCCCGGCGGCGACTTCTGCTCGCTGGCCAATGCGAAATCGATTCCTATCGCACAAGCGATTGCCGAACGTTTCGACAACCTGGACTTCCAGCACGACATCGGCGACATCGAACTGAATATCTCGGGCTGCATCAATGCCTGCGGCCACCATCACGTCGGCAACATCGGCGTACTGGGCGTGGACAAAGATGGCTCGGAGTGGTACCAGGTGTCCATCGGCGGCTCGCAAGGCAATGAAAGCGCGGTCGGCAAGATCATCGGCCCTTCCTTTGCCGCTGACCAGATGCCGGAAGTGATCGGCCGTCTGCTCAACGTATACGTCGAACAGCGCATCGAAGACGAACGCTTCATCGACACGGTACGCCGCATCGGCATTGCACCGTTCAAGGATCATGTATACGCGACGCCGATTCCCACGTCGCAGAATGTCGGAGAAGACGCCCATGCGTGAAATCATCAAGGATAAAGTAGTCGTCCAGGACGACTGGAATGTGGTGCGCCTGGCCGAAGGCGACACCCCTGAAACGGTTGCTGTCCCGGCCGGCAAGGCCATCGTGCCGTTGAAAGTATGGCTGGCCCAGCGTGACGCACTGTCCCAACGCAGCGACATCGGCGTATGGATTGCCAGCGATGAGCGCCCTGAAACGCTGAAGGATGACGTCAGCCGTTTCACCGTCATCGCGGTGGACTTCCCGAAATTCATGGATGGCCGCGGCTATTCCATCGCCTACAACCTGCGCGCCCGCCTCGGTTACACCGGCGAACTGCGCGCCATCGGCGACGTGCTGCGCGACCAGTTGTTCTACATGCAGCGCGTGGGCTTCAATGCCTTTGCCGTGCGTGCCGACAAGGACATCCACGATGCGCTGAAAGGCCTGACCGACTTCTCCGAGCCCTACCAGGCAGCACTGGATATCAAGGCGCCGCCGTTTGCGCGTGTGCAGGACCGGGGACAGAAGGTTTCCCAGTAATGAGTAATGTGCATTACGAGGCGCTGGTTGCCACTACCCGTGAAACGCTGGAACGCATTGCCCGCGATTTCGCCCCTGCGGTTTTTGCATCCAGCCTCGCAGCGGAAGACATGGTGCTGGCCGACCTGATCCTGCGTAACAAGCTGCCCATCGGCATTTTCACGCTGGAAACAGGTCGCCAGCACCAGGAAACGCTGGGCATGGTGGATCGCATACGAGAAACCTATGGCTATGAAGTCGCGTTGTACAAGCCGGAACCACGGGCTGTTGATGCGTACGTGCGTGACCATGGTCTGAATGCGTTTTACGACAGTGTGGAGATGCGCAAGGAATGCTGCCGCATCCGCAAGGTCGAACCGCTGAATCGCGCATTGGCCGGCAACAAGGCCTGGGTCACGGGCCAGCGCCGCGCCCAGTCTACCACTCGCGCCGAACTGGCCGTGCAGGAAGACGATGCAGCGCATGGCATGGTGAAGTTCAACCCGCTGGCCGACTGGTCGGAAGAAGACGTATGGCACTACCTCCGCAGTAACCACGTGCCCTACAACCCGCTGCATGACAAGGGATATCCGTCCATAGGCTGCGAACCCTGCACCCGTGCCATACAGCCCGGCGAAGATGTACGCGCCGGCCGATGGTGGTGGGAATCGGCAGACACCAAGGAATGCGGCTTGCATCTGGTTAACGGCAAGCTGGTCAGAATCAAATCTGTCGCGGAAGCACAGTAATAAAAGAACCCAGAGGCATTATGAACACAGGAGTAGACAAGATTTTCCTCGATGCGGCATCCAACCGGCATCTGGACTGGCTCGAATCCGAAGCCATTCACATCATGCGCGAAGTCGCTGCCGAGTGCACCAATCCGGCATTGCTGTTCTCAGGCGGAAAAGACTCTATCGTGCTGCTGCGCCTGGCGGAAAAAGCCTTCCGTCCCGGCAAATTTCCTTTTCCGCTGGTCCATATCGACACCGGTCACAATTTCGATGAAGTGATCGCCTTCCGCGACAAGCGCGTCGCTGAACTGGGTGAACGCCTGATCATCGGGTCCGTGGAAGACTCTATCAAGCGTGGCACCGTGCGCCTGCGCAATCCCGACACCGACTCGCGCAATGCCGCGCAAGCCGTGACGCTGCTGGAAACGATTGCCGAACACAAGTTCGACGCCTGCATAGGCGGTGCCCGCCGCGATGAGGAAAAAGCCCGCGCCAAGGAACGCATCTTCTCGTTCCGCGACGACTTCGGCCAGTGGAATCCGAAAGCACAACGTCCGGAATTGTGGGACCTGTATAACACCCGCGTGCATCCGGGCGAAAACATGCGCGTGTTCCCGATCTCGAACTGGACCGAACTCGACGTGTGGCAATACATCGCCCGCGAGAAACTGGAACTGCCTTCCATCTACTTTGCGCACAAGCGGGATGTCATCCCACGTAATGGTCTGCTTGTTCCCGTTACGCGCCTGACGCCTCCCAAGGAAGGCGAAACGGTATCGAACCAGGTCGTGCGTTTTCGTACTGTCGGCGATATTTCCTGCACCTGCCCGGTCAGCTCGGATGCCGCTACCGTGGAAGCCATCATCGCTGAAACGGCTGTCACACAAATTACCGAACGCGGTGCAACCCGCATGGATGACCAGACGTCTGAAGCGTCAATGGAAAAACGCAAGAGAGAAGGATATTTCTGATGAACGCCGTACTCGCCACTCAAGATACCAATAAAGCTGTTCAGAACGAACGTGGCCTGCTGCGCTTCATTACTGCAGGTTCGGTGGATGATGGGAAAAGCACGCTGATCGGCCGCCTGCTGTTTGACAGCAAGGGTATTTTTGCCGATCAGCTGGATGCGATTTCGCGCTCCAAGCACAAGCGTACTGTCGGCGACACCATCGACCTGGCCTTGCTCACCGATGGACTGGAAGCGGAACGCGAACAAGGCATCACCATCGATGTCGCCTATCGCTACTTCGCCACGCCCAAGCGCAAGTTCATCATCGCCGACGCACCGGGTCATGAGCAGTACACGCGCAACATGGTGACGGGCGCCTCCACTGCCGATGCCGTGGTGATCCTGATTGACGTCTCAAAAGTGAAGTTCGATGCCGAGGGCAATGCCGAACTGCTGATTCAGACCAAGCGCCACTCTACCATCGCGCACCTGCTGCAGATCCAGCATGTCATCATCGCCGTCAACAAGATGGACCTGGTGAATTACGACCAGACCGTGTATGACCGCATCGTTGCGTCTTACACGAAATTTGCGCAGCAGCTCGGCCTGAAAGACATCCATCCGATTCCGCTGTCGGCACTGGCTGGCGACAACGTGGTGAGCGTCACCGACAAGATGCCGTGGTATCAGGGCCCCACCCTGATCG
>JAEZLB010000194.1 GCA_023435945.1 Pseudomonadota bacterium
CAGCATTACCCATGAGAGAAGCGCCATCGATGGATGGTCCGCCACGAAACACAGCAGGCCACAGCCCAACAGGCCCAGAGCCCCTAATGCACGCAAACTTGCCTGAGATGCATGGGAAGGAAAGCCGGCGCCATGCACCTGCTCCCAGTGCCCCTCCATTGCCAGCGCCAGCCAGGCGCACCCCAGAAACGCCGCAATGCCGGCTCCCAGCAGAAAGATCCAATCAGCCATGAACCACCTTCCCTCCGGTAGAAGATTCCTCGCCCGCGGCCGTCTCCGAGAACTCCCGTTCGCGCTCGACATGTTTGCGCTGCGCCAGCTTACGCGCTGCTGTCACAGACAAGATCATCATTGCCAGCAGGCTCAGATCCATGCCTGCCACCGGCCAATACGTATCAGTGAAGAGTGTTTTAAACAGATGATCGCCGGTACTTATCCAGTTCAGCACCACCGCTGCCGCAGCCATACTTGCGATGACCCAGCATTGCTCACGCCAGGCCGGATTGGCAGCACCTCGCGCAACCGGCGCACTGCGCAGGAACGCATGCGCAAAAGCCATCAGCCACATGCCCCAGAAAGCCGCTTTCTCCCAGCCCCCCTTTCCGGCCAAGTCTGCCGGCAACAGGCGATTGGCGACCAGCATGCTGATAGCTGCGATGACCATGCCGGTCACCGCGGTCACGGCCAGCGCATCCACGATTCGACTACCCTGTGAACCGATTTCGGCATGTTTGCGCTTGCGCTTTTCCACGAAGAAGATGAAACCGGTAGCAATGCAGACGCAACCCAATAGACCTCCCAGCACATACAGCCAGCGCAGCAGCCAGTGCTCGAAGTGCTGCAGGTGCAAGCCGGTCAGGAACTGGTTGATGTCTTCCACCACGGTACGCGGTGGATCTTCGCGCAGCACCTCGCCGGTACTGGCCTTGAAATGGATGCCTTCCCCCACCAGTGCCACGCGGTCGCTGCCGGCGCGATAAATACTCACATAACTGTTGGCATCGCCAACGTGGTTGACTTGCAGGAACCCGACTTCACCTGCCATGTCGCGCGCCGCCCAGCGCCGCTTGGCCTCCGCCACCATGGCATCGATCGATGCCAGTGGCGCCGGCTGTCCCGCTCTCACGTGCGGCAAGCCGGTATGCTGCGCTTCGATCACCTCATGCTGATCATGCAAGGGTTTGAGCACGGTGTGCGACACCGGCAGGTAATAGAAACCGGCGAAGATGATCAAGCCGGTGAGGGCGAAGAAAAAATGAAAGGGCAGTGCAACCACGCCGGTCAGGTTATGCAGGTCCAGTGTGCTGCGCTGGGCCTGTTTCCAGGGGCGGAAGGTGAAGAACTCGCGGAAGATCTTGCGATGCATGACGATGCCAGTCACCAGCGCCACCAGCATGATGAGTGCGGCAAATCCGACGATGAAAATGCCAATGTTCTTCCATTGCCAGTTCAGGCTGTAATGCATGGGATAGAAGAATTCACTGCCAACCTTGAGCGCCCCTTCTTTCAGGAACTTGCCCGTGCGTGGGTCAATGGTCGCACGACCATGCATATGATTGTGGGTCGAGGCATCTTTGGGGTGGGGTGGATTGAATGCGGCGCCAACCAATAGGACCGGATCGCGGTGCGTGGTATACGCCCAGTATTCATCGGGGATCAGTTCCTGCCGCGGAGTCATCGGTCCCTTGCTCGCATCATGCACCTGCGGCATGGTGCGCAGGTATTCAGCCTCGTCTGCCTGGACCTGCTTCCACACCGGCACAATCAGCTTGTCAAACGACGGCATCGGTTGCGGATCGAAACGCGTATCCGGCAATGCCCAGCGATCGATCTCGCGATCGAATACCGACAGCGACCCGAAGAAAAAACACACCATCAGCACGAATCCCAGCGCAAGACCAAACCAGGTATGAACCAAGGCCATCGATAAACGGAAGTTGTTGAACATGGAAGGACTCCTTTATCCGAGCAGCGCGCGCTGCAATGCCCAGGCAATCCCCAGCATCACCGCTGCGCCGCCTGCCAGCACACCCCATACCCGCAGCATGCTGGCTGCGGCAAAGGTCCATAGGAATACCGCAAGAAAAACCAGAAACGCCAGCATGAGCACAGCGGTTTCTGCTTCGTGAAAGTCAACACCGATAGTGACCAGGGCAGCCACCCCCAGGGCGGTGAAACCCCAGGTGAAGGCATAACCGCCGAACACAGCGGCCAGGATGCGATTCAGATAGATGCTCATGCTGTCACCGTTCAGAACTTGTAGTGCATCGATAACATCGCGTTCCGCGGTGCACCATAGGTGAACTGGCTGAATGCATCAAACATACCGTAATAGGTTTCGTCAAAGACGTTATTGATGTTTAACTGTGCAGCCCATTGCTCGCTAAAGTCGTATCTCGCCATCACATTGACCAGGGCGTAGTCTTTCTGCTCAATTCTTTCCACCACGCCAAGGGGATTACTTGCGTTGGTATAGGTCTTACTTTGCCAGTTCACGCCACCACCAACGGTGAGCGGACTCCATGCCCCCTTCATCCGATAAGTTGTAAACAGCCTGAACAGATCGCGCGGATAATGTGTATTGACATCATTTCCCGCGGCATCCTTAGCTTTAAAATGGGTATAGCCGATGCTGGCATTCCAGCCAGGCGCCAATTCGCCCGCAAGGTCAAATTCGAAACCTTCACTCGTGGCACCTTCAGACGCCCGATATGCGGTTTCCGGGGGAGTCGTTCCTGGTATAGTCGTCCCGGTACTTTGTGCAAGGTTGTCCTGCCTGATCCTGAACACTGCGACAGATGCATTCAGCGCACCGCCAAAGAATTCTCCCTTGGCGCCCACTTCGGTGCTTTTACCGATGATGGGGTCTAGATAATTTCTATTGATGTCACGCTCTTGCTGAGGCTGAAAGATATCGGTGTAACTGGCGTAAACAGAGTAGTTCTCATTGAGGTCGTAAATAATTCCTGCATAGGGAGTTACTTCCCGGTTGAATTTCAGTCGGTAGGGATCACTACTTGCCTCCTCGCCTGTCTTTTCATAATTAGTAACTCGAACGCCCAGAATTAATTGTAGAGGGTCGGCTACACGGAAACGTGCAGCACCATAAACTGCCTCTTGTGTGGTTTTACTATTCCCGTAGAAGGACAGCGGTCCCCACGCAGGCTCTGGATAGGAGCCATCCCATGTATTGAAATTCGGGGCAGCCCCTCCTGACGCCGAACGATTGTTGGCATTGAATTTTTGTTGGGAATGAACGTAGCCGAATGCCAGTTCATGTGTGCGGCCCAAAAGCTCGAAAGGCCCTGCAGCTTGTAAGCCAATGGCTTCTTGCCGGGTGTTCACGTCATAAAAGCCGGGGAAAGTCGACATACCGAGACCGGTTGTGCGGTCAGGTGAGCCCAGAAGATATAGCAGGGCGGAGTCGCCGTCACGATCGCCATAGTTATAACTCGCCCTCAGACGCCAATCATTAGTCATCCGATGTTCAACGGAAGCGAAATGGCTTTTGTAGATCGAATCCCATCGCACCCAGTCGGCCGAGGTTGTCTTGGAGCGAGACCAGTTGGTACGCGTTCCGTCGCTGTACCATACAGGCAGACCGCCCCACATTGCGCCGCGAGAGTCGTTATCTTGGTGGCTAATGCCCGCGGATAACAGCGTATCCGGACTAAGATCGGCCTCGATAGTGGCGTAGACCGTCTTATTCTCATTCTGCAGCTTATCGACCCAACTGTCCCGGCTGACATATTCGCCCACAACACGGGCACGTACCGTTCCAGATTGATTAACCGGGGTCGAAACGTCAGCCATGGCACGATATTCATTCCACCGGCCTATGCCCAGCGTGGCGTTGCCTGTCAGCTCCTTGCTGCGTGCCCGCTTTCGCACCAGATTGATTGCCGCCGAGGGATCACCGGCACCCGTAGTCAGCCCGGTCGCACCGCGCACCACCTCAACACGATCATAGATGGCGAGACTGCTCATGATTTCTCCAGAGCTCCACGCCTGGTCCCAGGTCGTCGGCACACTGTCGATCATCAGCGTGTTAATGTCGAAACCACGTGAGGTGAATTGTGCACGGTTTGTTTCATATTGGTTTACCGACACACCGGTCACGTTGTTGATCGCATCCGTAATAGTCAAGAGGTTCTGGTCTTCGATGCGCTGACGCGTCACCACCGACACCGACTGTGGGGTGTCACGCAGAGAGGTCCCAAGGGGCAGTGCGGTTCTGGTTCTGCCCGTTGTGTACGACCCCGTTCCTTCCGTCGTTTCACCGGCATTTTTTTCGACCACCTCAATTGCAGGCAGTACGTTTTCCCCACCAGTTTGCTGCTGTGCATGTGCCGCTAACGGCACAGTGAAGCATCCCAGTACTAACGTGCCGCTGATAAGATGACTCGCTCGCACAAGCGGACGCATTGCAGGATTGAATGTCGTGACGGGGGGGTGGTTCATAGTCTCCTCAATAGGCATAGGTTAGGCAGCAAGCAACGGAATTCAGCGGGCTTATTTCTTAAACCGGGTTTTCAAGGGCCGGTGGAAATTTGACGTATACTAAATACGAATTATTATTATTTGCAATACCATTTTGATTTAACTCAAACGAGTTTCTCATTGCCAACGCAATCAGTATCATTTTGTTAATTGCACACATGGATTTCCTTCTCGTTGAACCAAATTCCGGTACACCCTTTCTTATTTATCCGGCCCAACCCTCTAAAATTCCTATAAACCTCCGCCTCCTGGAAATCGTTACTAATCGCTTTCCAGGCTTACTAATTCATGTCGAATATCCCGTCCGAACTGATCGTCACCTATCGCAATGCCATCTATCGCGTTCATGCACCTGAGGGAATCATTAGCTTTTACATCGACAAGCAGAGCCCGGAGCTAGGCCGTCTGCTACGTGACAGGAATGTGCACAGTGCCGCCTTCATTACTGCATACCATCCTTACAGCGTGCCCGTGACCGATGAAGAAAATGAAAAAGCCCAGCAGGCGCTGGTGAAGGAAATAAGCACGCGTGGCTTTAGATGGCTGGCAGGTGTGGGAGAGGATGCAGGGGGAGATTGGCCAGCCGAACCCAGCCTGCTGGTGCTGGGCATTTCCGAGCAAGAGGCAACGGAACTGGCCGCAAGGTTCAGGCAGAACGCTTATGTTTTATGCGGTAACGATGCAGTGCCACGACTGGTGCTGGCGCGCTGAGGTGGGCAGGCAAGGCATGGTAATCCTTGCCTGCCCAGCTGCGATTAGTGATACCAGTTCCTGTGCAACAAGTGTTCGAACTGTTCCGAGGGGAGGGGGCAGCTGAACATATAGCCTTGAAATGCCGTGCAGCCGTCCCGGTCCAGCAAGTCGCGTTGTTCTTTCGTTTCTACGCCTTCGGCAATCACTTTCAGGTCCAGGCTTTTGCCGAGTGCGATGATGGTCCGAACGATTGCGGCATCGCTCTGATCAACCAGCACATCGCGCACGAAGGACTGATCTATTTTCAGTTGCCCTAGCGGCAGGCGTTTCAGATAAGCCAGCGAAGAATAACCGGTACCAAAATCATCGAGCGAGAAATCCACGCCGATTTCCTTCAGGCGGTTCATCTTGGCGACCGTGTCTTCGACATCGTCGATCAACACGCTTTCGGTCAGCTCTATTTTCAGCTTACGGGGATGAGCACCGGTTTGTGCCAAGGTATTGATCACCAGATCGGCGAAATCCGGATGGTGAAACTGGCGGGCGCTGACATTCACTGACAAGGTGAGATGCGCGCTTTCCGGGCGTACTCCCCAGGCCGCCAACTGATTGCAGGCGGTCAGCAATACCCATTCCCCTATCGCCAGGATCAGACCGGTTTCTTCTGCCAGCGGTATGAACTCTGCGGGTGGCACCATGCCACGCTTGGGCTGCTGCCACCGCAGCAGCGCTTCCACACCCAGCAGGTGCCCGTTACGATCAATCTGCGGCTGATAATGCAGCACGAATTCGCCACGCGCCAGTCCCTGCCGGAGGTCGGCCTCCAGCGCTACGCGTTCGTTGATGACTGCCTGCATGTCGGGATCGAAAAAGCGGATAGTATTGCGGCCGGATGACTTGGCTTCATACATCGCCAGGTCGGCCTGTTTGAGCAACTCATCCATGCTGACCGGCTGGATCGAGAACAAGGTAACGCCGATGCTGGGTGTGGTGTGGTACTCCCTCCCATCGAGATCGTAGGGTGCATTTATGGCGGAAAGAATCTGCGCGGCTGCTTTTTCTGCATTCGCCGCAGCCTCTTCCGGATTCTCGCCGACATCGCTCAGAATGATCACGAACTCATCACCGCCCCAGCGGGACACGGTATCGGATTCGCGCACATTATGGCAAAGGCGGTCGCTGACTTTCTTCAGCAACAGATCACCTTTTTCATGCCCCAAGGTATCGTTGAGATTCTTGAAGTTATCCAGATCTATCAGTACCAATGCGCCGTGCTGGCGGCTTCGCATCGTGCTGGCCAATGCGTGCTTGAGCCGGTCCAGCAGCAGCATGCGATTGGGCAGCTTGGTGAGCGTGTCGTAGAAAGCAAGATCATGGATCTCTTTCTCCGCTGTCTTGCGCTGCGTGATGTCGGTACTGATGGAAAAGATAGAATGCGGCTTGCCGCCTTCATCGTACACCAGTGTCCATCGCCCTTCTATCGCAATGGGGCTACGGTCCTTGCGATACACCGTCATCTCGCTGTTCCATTCGCCGTGCTGCAGCACTTGCTCGGACACCATGCGGTAAGTCGCCTCCTCATTACCGTACACCAAGCCCATGATCGATTTCCCCAGCGCTTCTTTACGCGTCCAGCCGAACATGCGCTCTGCGCTCTTGTTCCAGAACATGACCTTGTTATCCGAAAGGCGTCGCACGACGATCGCATCACGGGCCTTGTCCAGAAGGGATGCCTGTTCACGGAAGCGCCGCTCATTCTCAAGCAAGGTTTGCGTAGCACGCTGGCGTTCAATGGCAACGCTGATCAGGTGGGAGCACAACCTCAGCAGCTCAATTTCGTTGTGCCTGGGCTCGCATGCCCGGCTTGAGTAAACGACAATTGAGCCTTGTACGTGTTGACGATTAGAGAAGATGGGAAGTGCCCAGCACGATTGCAATCCGTGGTTATTGGCCATCAGCTGCCATGCTTCGCTGCCAGAATACGCGTCGAAGTGAGCGCTGATCGTGCATCGCTCATAAGCTGCCACCACCCATGCAGCCCCCTGCGGCCCGATTTCCATGCCATCGATGGCATTAGTGAAATCCTGCGGCAGATTAGGAGCAGCCGCGATCTTAAGACGCCGACCTTTTTTATCCAGGAGCAGAATCGCACAACGATGCTGAGGCGACCGTGATTCCGCGAGATTTACGATGGCATCAAGGATATCGTGCAGCGGCGCACTGGCGGCAATGCTCTCGAGGATTTTAGTCTGCTGCATGTGAAGCTGCTGCACCCAGTGTTGTTCTGTCACATCTCGCAAGGACAACACCATTCCCTCATCTGAAGGGATGGCCCGCACGTCCAGCCATATCTGAAGGCGCGGGGAGTAAATGGTGCACTCCGTCGGTTCGGCATCATTCAATCCCCATTGGCAATGATGACGGAAGTCGTGACCAAGAATATGCTGAAATTCTTCTCCCAGGCGCTTACCTAGCAAACTCTCTTCCGTTTGCTGCATTAGGAGCTCAGTCTTGCGGTTGGCATATATAAAACGGCCTTCCTTGTCCAGAAGCGCATAAGCTTCCGCCAAGTTTTCTAGTATCGAGGTAAGGTGCTGCGCGGTGTCGGCAGCTGTTTGCGAAGAAGAACTCGATGCCTCTTTTTTATGCCCGCTTATAGAATTGGCAGACATATATATCCCTGTTGAACTAACCATGTGCCCTAGACAGTTTGTCTGTGGCTCAGTTCTCATATTGACATGCATCATGCTTCTTTTTTTGATATTCCAAGGCTATCGCGATCCGCAATCTGCTATTTATTTAATATCGGAAACTATCCGGCCTAAGTCCGAATATTGCTTTGTTTAAGTAAGCGTTCTTACTGGAGAAGCGGCGATGAAGATGAAGAAAGTTTCGGTACGTAATCCGAACGGGAATCGCGCTGTCCATTATTCAAATCTTTGTGTGCGCCACACCCTATTAGTGGTGGGGTTGCTGTTGCTTAGCCTTTCTACACGGGCAGAGAATATCTTGTTGCATCAGGCCAATACCCAGTACCGGCATGCATATCACACCGGCTATATCACCTCTGTCATCCGGTTTGAGCACAATACCGAACTGCGGTATATCGATACACCGGCACGTGCGGTGCCGAATTTTTCAGAAGGAACCTGCACGGTTTTCCTTTCTCCTGAAGCGATTACCAAACTGGGGTTCGATCAGGGTAGCCG
>JAEZLB010000252.1 GCA_023435945.1 Pseudomonadota bacterium
GTCTTGAGGAGCACAATGGTCTCGAACTTGCCATGCCCAAGACGGTAACGCTTTCCTACAACGCTGCGGCGCGTATGATGGATGCTGGCGAACAAGTGGACACGCTACCGCTGCAGAAACAGTTGACTGAGCATCTGCTGGCATTCGCCAATGCGTACTATCAGCCTGAACCCAGGAAGAAGCGGCGCAAACCTTCCTTTGAAGGCGGAGCGGAAATAGAGCAGATGGCCCAAGTTCCGAAGGATGCAGATGGCTGCTGAAGATTTTTTCTCGCGCTGGTCTCAGCGAAAGTCGCAAACAGACCAAGCCGGATCCGACCAGTCCCCTGGCGGGATGGGGGAAGGTACCGATGTGACACCGGCTGCCGCACCGGCTCCGGAAGAGTCGCTGCCGCCGCCGACTATTGACGATGTGGCGAATCTGACGCCGGACTCCGACTTTTCACGTTTTGTGAAAAGTGACGTGGATGAAACGGTGAAGCGTTCCGCATTGAAAAAGTTGTTCACCAATCCGCACTTCAATGTGATGGATGGCCTCGATGTTTACATCGACGACTACAACAAGTTCACGCCGTTGACACCCGCTTTGCTGGCTTCGCTGAATCATGCAAAGGATCTGCTCAATCCGCCAGGACTAAAAAAGCCGGATGCTGATTCGTCGGAGGTTCGGGAGGCAGCAGCGGTGCCAATGGAAATGTTGAGTTCTCAAGAGGAGGCTGCAAATGCGGCACCACATGAGGCTGCACCTAACGATGCTGGTGCGGTGGAATCCGCAGAGGCATCCAATTTAGATCTCGATACAGAGATTACAGAGATAGAGGCAGAAACCAATCTGCCTAATACCCATGGTCGGACAGCAGAGCGCATGTCCGACGACCAGAATAAAGCAACATCTTCTCCCCAAGGCGATTCATGACTACTCATTTCAAGGTATGCAGCTGTAACGGGACCATGCCGTTGAATGCGGCGGCCGGTGAAAAGCTGGCTGCAGTGCTGCCAGGACAGAGCGTGTCCATGTCCAGCCAGCTATGTCGACGCGAAGTCGGCAATTATCTCCAGACGCTGGATGGCGTAGATGACGTGGTGGTGGCGTGTACCCAGGAACGCGCTTTGTTCTCGGAACTCGCGCAGCACAAACAATCCGTTGCGCCGATTCGCTTCGTCAATATCCGTGAAACCGGCGGATGGGGCAGGGAAGGCAAGCAAGCTTTGCCCAAGATGGCAGCGTTGCTGGCTGCCGCAGCCTTGCCGGATCCGGAACCCGTTCCGACCGTGGACTACCAGTCAGGCGGACATGTGCTGATTGTCGGCCCGGCCGAGCGCGTTCTGCCATGGGCGCAGCGCTTGCAAAGTCAGATGGCGGTAAGTGTCCTGTTGTCCAAGGGCGGTGGTGCGAGCCTGGGGGAGCGCCTGTTTCCCTCCTATTCGGGCAGCGATGTCCGCGTAAAAGGCTGGCTGGGCGATTTTGAGGTCAGCTGGAAGCAATCCAATCCCATCGACCTGGAGGTTTGCACACGCTGCAACGCCTGCATCACGGTATGTCCCGAAGATGCGATCGACCTGACCTACCAGATCGACATGGAGAAATGCAAATCGCATCGCGACTGCATGAAAGCCTGTTCTGCGATCGGCGCCATCGACTTTGCAAGAGCAGAAGATGAGCGCAAGGCTTCGTTCGACCTGATTCTCGATCTGTCAGATACGCCGCTGATCAGCCTGCATCAGCCGCCGCAAGGCTATTTTGCGCCAGGCGCGGATGTGATGCGGCAGACGGAGGAGGTGCTGAAGCTGACCCAGAAGGTTGGCGAGTTTTCCAAGCCCAAGTTCTTCATTTACAAGGAAAAACTCTGCGCGCATGGGCGCAACAACAAGGTTGGCTGTAATCTGTGCGTGGAGGTATGTTCCGCCGCAGCGATTGCGTCCGACGGCAATCACATCAAGGTCACTCCCCAGTTATGCATGGGTTGCGGCGCCTGCACGACGGTCTGTCCTTCCGGCGCACTGGGTTATGCGTATCCGCGCGCGCCCGATACCGGCACGCGACTGCGCACCTTGCTGGGCACTTATGGCAAGGCGGGTGGCAAGGATGCCGCAGTTCTGCTGCACAACCAGGCTAAAGGTGCCAATCTGGTACTGGGCTTGGGTAAGCTCGCTAAAACCGGTGTTCTTGGCGGCATGCCGGCTCGCGTCATGCCGGTGGATCTGCATCACAGCGCATCGACAGGTATGGATCTGTGGTTGTCGGCAATCTGCTATGGCGCCTCTAATGTTGCGATCCTCATTACCGAGGATGATGCGCCGCAGTACGTGACGGCTCTGCAGCATCAGATCAGTATTGCGCAGACGATCTTGAATGCGTTGGGTTATGCAGGCAAGCACCTGTCGCTTATCAGGGCGGAAACCGAAAAAGAGTTGGATACAGCGTTGTCTGTGCTGGTGCCTGCACAATATCCGGCGCAGGCGGCAACCTTCAATGTGACTGCTGAAAAACGCAGCACGCTGGATCTGGCGATAAGCCATCTGGTCAAGCATGCCGAGGCAGCCCCCGAAACGATAGCGCTGCCTGCCGGAGCTCCTTTTGGGGCCATCGAAGTCGACAAGTCGAAGTGCACCTTGTGCCTGTCCTGTGTCGGTGCTTGTCCCGAGGCTGCGCTGGCGGACAATCCCGATCTGCCGCAGTTGCGCTTCATCGAACGCAACTGCGTGCAATGCGGTTTGTGCGAAAAGACTTGTCCGGAAAGCGCGATCAATCTCGTGCCCCGGTTGTCGCTAGCAGAGTCCGTGCGGCAGGCCGTCGTGCTCAATGAAACGCAGCCTTTTCATTGCATCCGTTGCCACAAACCCTTCGGCACTGCGCAGATGGTAGAAAAGATGATCCTGAAAATAGGCATGCATGGTGCGTTTTCCGGCAACCTGGACCGCCTGAAGATGTGTGGCGATTGCCGCGTGGTGGACATGGTCGAAAAACAGGCGCAGGTTAATGTAGTCGATCTGAAGCGCTTCTAAGAGAGCAAATGTTGAAGGCGGTTCGCGGTTCATGACTCGGGATCGCCTTTCCGCTCCGGTTTGTGCAGGGCGTGACGCTGTTATTGTTCTGCGCTCGGTTATTCACTATTTTTATATATTCATTTTCGGTCTATGAGCACAGTTTCCACTACGTCATCCGAGATTAATCAAGAGCAGGAAGAGGGTGCGCGCGCCGATATGTATGGCCTGCTTGCTACCTTGTATTTCAACGCTCCCAGCGCCGAGCTATTGCAGGCGATCGCCCAGGCGCAACCACAGGGAGACAGCTTGCTGGGACAGGCATGGACAGAGCTGTCTGAGGCGTGCAGGAATATGGAGGAAGCGCAGATCCAGGAGGAATATCATCAGCTCTTCATAGGCGTGAGCAAGCCGGAAATCATGCTGTATGGTTCGTACTATCTTTCTGGATTCTTGATGGAAAAGCCTTTGGCCGAACTTCGTACCGACCTGGAAAAATTGGGATTGAGCAGGCCGGACAATGTTAACGAAACCGAGGATCATGTAGCCAGTTTGTTCGAAGTAATGCGCATACTGATACTTTCGGCTGAACCGGGAGAAGCAGGGTTGACAGCGCAGAAGCATTTTTATTCAGTGCATATCCGTTCGTGGATAGAGTTGTTGTGTGATGCTCTGGAGAATCATCCTCAGGCAATGTTCTACAAAAGACTTTCAAATTTAACAAGAAAATTTGTGGAAATAGAAAATCAGGCCTTTGAAATGGGGTGATAGATGTTGCCTATCGGCAACGATAGAAAAAATCAACCGGATTAATAAGAAATATTTTGCATAAACTCATTACATTTCTTACAGAAAACTAGTAAGCTCTCGCCAAATGTAAATAAGGTCACAGACCTTGAGAAGCCACAAGCTTTTTTCG
>JAEZLB010000263.1 GCA_023435945.1 Pseudomonadota bacterium
GAGGTGGTACGGGTTTCTCCGTCTTCGGGGTAAATGAAGATCAGGTCAATATCGGAGGAAACGTTGAGCTCACCGCCCCCCAGTTTGCCCATGCCGACCACGATCATTTGCTGGGGTTTGCCGGAATCATCACCTATGGGTTCTCCGTATAGGGCGCGTAGTTCTTCATGCAAGGCATGCAGATGGGTGCTGACCGCAAAGCCGGCGAATGCCGTCATGGTGTCGAGCACTTCTGACAAGCCGATGCGACCTGCCAGGTCTTGTCTTATCAGGCTGTTGATGACCAGGTTGCGCAAACGCCGCATGGCGCGCGGCAGGGGATGGCCGGCATCCAGTTCCTGTTGTAAAAGACGGGCAAATATCGCCGCGTTCAGCGATAATCCATCCAGTGCAGTCACCTGGGTTTCCCTCTCGGGAGCCGCGTTGACCCAGCGGGTGTAGAAGCGGGAGGCTCGGGCATCGACAAGTGAAAGTCGGGACATGGTTGCTAGATCCTCTAGTGGGAGCAAGATTGAAGAAAGAAAGCTGCCTGTCCGTCGAACGAATTGCCCCTGAACAGTGTCCGTGCAAAGGTAGTGACCGGATGCATTCGGTAGTCTACGCAAGCCATTTATTGTTTTTCCATTGATGTCTAGCGACCAATACAGTGTAAATCAGAGCAGTGCTCCTGTCGCCTCTCCTGAGCAAGATCCGCGCCGCCCGCGCGGAATTGCTTCGGTAGTCGGACGTGCCTGGCGTATTACGCTGCTGACACTGCTGATGGTCTACTTTGCGCTGTGCATGATGTTTCTGGCATTGCGCTATGTTGTTCTTCCCAATATCAACCAATACAAGCCTCATATCGAGAGACTGGCCAGCAAGGGCCTGGGGCAGCCGATTGCGATAGGAGCGATTGAAGCTGCCTGGCAAGGCCTCAGTCCTCAACTCATTCTGACGGATGTCGTTATCCGCAACGAGAAGGGCGAACAGGCTTTGCATTTGTCCAAGGTTTCAGCGATTGTGTCGTGGTGGTCTGCGGCAGTTGCCGATCTGCGCCTGAAGTCGCTGGAGATTGATCGGCCCGATCTCGATATCGTGCGTGACAAGGATGGGCAGCTTTTCATTGCCGGCGTGCCTATCGATCTCAATCGCCAGGGCGATGGCGATGGCAAAAGCATGGATTGGCTGCTCAGGCAAAATGAAATTGTCATTCACGACGGCACGCTCCAATGGAACGATTACCAGCGCAACGCGCCGGAGCTTGTCCTGACTGACGTAAAACTGGTGCTGCTTAATGAGCGCAATCGCCACCAGTTCTCGCTCAGGGCATCACCGCCTGCGCATATCGCCACGCCGCTGGATATACGTGCCGATTTTTATCACCCCTATTTTGCTTCCCGGTTCTCCGATGCGCGCCAATGGAAAGGCACCGTGTATGCAGACTGGGGTAATACCGATCTGTCGGCCTGGAAAACGTATATCGACTATCCCTTTGAGGTCATGGCTGGCAAGGGAGCGGTGCAGACCTGGCTGTATTTTGATCGTACCCAGATCACTAATTTCATTGCCGATATCAGTCTGAAGGATCTGACGATGCGCATGAGGGATGACCTGGAGGTGCTGGACCTGGTCCAGGCTCAGGGACGCATCCTGGTCCAGGAGGCCAATGGTCCTGGGCCCCGCCAGGGTAATGAGGTCTTCGGTCAACATGGTTATACCGTCGCCTTGTCGGAAGTCTCTCTGGAGGCCAGGAATGGGTTGCAACTGCCGCCGTCCACCGTCAGTCAGACCTATTATCCTCCTGAAGGTCAGCAACCCGAGCGTCGCGAGATCACCGCTACTTTGCTCGATGTCGGTGCGCTGGCCCAGCTTGCCGGTTACTTGCCACTGTCGCAATCCGACCGCCAGTTCCTTGCCGACTTTGCGCCACGCGGACAATTGCAGGATTTCTATGCGCAATCCGAGGGCACGTATCCGGCGATTTCCAGTTACCGCGTCCGGGGGGATTTCCAGAATCTGGGTTTGAATGCGCAAGCACCCAGGCCCGCCGTTCCAAAATCGGGTAAGCGGCCGGCACAACTTGCGGTGCCCGGTATTCCGGGATTTGAAAACGTCAGCGGTTATGTCAGCGGGAATGAAAAGGGCGGAAAGATCCGGCTGGAGAGTGCGGGTGCGATTGTTCATTTGCCCGGCTATTTCTCGGATTCCGCCATGCCTTTTGAGCAATTGGATCTTGAGGGGCAGTGGTCCTGGGAGGATGTCAACCGTTTTACCTTCCAGGTCGACAAGATGGAGTTTGTGCAGGAGGGAACTGCCGGAAGCCTGTCGGGCCGTCATACGATATCCCTGGAAGAACCCATAGGCCCCGGCACAGTCGATCTGGTGGCACACGTGCCGAACTTCGACATCAAGCGACTGGGACGTTACCTGCCTTCCATGACGCCGGATAGTTTGCATGCATGGTTGTCCACAGCACTGGTGGATGGGCAGGCGCAGGATGCGAAGGTGGTATTAAAAGGCAATCTGGCCGATTTTCCTTTCAATCCCAAAACCCCGTCGGGCAATCCGACTGGCGAGTTTTCCGTGACGGCTCGCATCAAGGATGGTGTGCTTAACTATCTTCCTGCAAGTGAGAACGAGAAGCAGCCGCCGCTATGGCCCTTGCTGGAAAAGGTGAATGGCCGGCTCGATATCCATCGCACACGCTTGTCCATCAAGGCGGACAGTGCAATGACGCACCAGGTTGCGCTGAAGGATATCGAAGCATTGATTCCCGATCTGGTATCGCATGACGTGATGTTGCGGATATCCGGCAGGGCTGCCGGCAAGCTGCATGACTTTGTGCGCTATACGAAGGACAGCCCGGTGGCGGGATGGATAGGGCATGTCACGGAAGATACGCAGGCGAGCGGCGATGCAAAACTGGCGCTGGAGCTGAAACTGCCCTTGCATGAACTGGAGAATACGCAGGTACAGGGTACTCTCGAATTCGCGAAAAACGATATACAGCTTTTCGATTTTCTTCCTCCTTTGCAGGCGACGAGTGGTCGTCTGAGCTTCAATGAGAAAGGCTTCGGGCTGGAGGATGTGCGCGCCCAGTTTGCAGGAGGTCGCGTGAATATCAGCGGCGGCATGCGCCCCAATGGTACCGTCGAAGTCAGGGCGCAGGGCGGTTTGTTGACCAATGCTCTTACCAGCGTTTTCCCCGGCAGCGCTACCGAAAATCTGCTGCGCCATATTGCCGGCAGCACGCGTTACAACGCCCTGATTCGCATCCGCGACAAGCACCCGGAAGTGATCGTGGATACCAGCTTGCAAGGTATAGGGCTGGATTTTCCGGCTCCCTTGCATAAGCCGCCCGGAGAGACGCTCCCTACGCGCGTCGAGTGGCGCATGCTGGATGCAGAGCGGCGTGGAACGTATAGGGATGAGTTGAAGATTGCGATGGGCAAGACTTTCGCTGCGCACTACACCCGAGAAAAGCTGGAGGGCGAGCATGCATCATGGAAGGTGGTGCGGGGAGGCATAGGTATTAACGCGCCAGTCTATCTGCCGGAAAAGGGTTTGTTTGCACACGTTGATTTGCCGACCCTGGACCTGGATACCTGGCTTAAAGTCGTGCAGGATCTTACGGGCGGCAAACAGGACCAGGCTGCCGGTGGCGACCCGTCATCCTCGTATGGCGAGTTCGCCCAGTATATGCAGCCTGATACTGTGGCGGCACAGACGAATCGGTTGATCGTCATGGGCAAGCGGCTGGACAAGGTCGTGGTCGGTGCTTCGCGGCGCGACCATGTGTGGCAGGCTAATATCGATTCAACCCAGGCATCCGGTTATGTGACCTGGAATACCGGCGATAGCCAGGAAACCAGCGGCAAGGTGGTGGCCCGTCTTGCCTCTCTCGTGATTCCTGAATCTGCAAAGTCCGATGTAACGGAATTGCTGGAAGGCGGCAATAAGACCACGGAACTGCCTGCCTTGGATATCGTGGCGGAAAATGTCGAACTGGGGGGCCTACAGTTGGGTAGCCTGCAACTGGTGGCGAATAACGTTTATGTCCCGGGCCGGCGAGAATGGCACATAGAAAAACTCATGCTCGCCAATCCCGATGCAACCCTGAGTGCCCACGGCCGATGGGTAAGTTTCAATCAGAGGCACCGTTCCGGTTTGGAATATATCTTGAATATCCATGATGCCGGTAAATTGCTGAACCGGCTTGGCTTTGACGGGGTGCTACATAGGGGTAAGGGAATCATGTCCGGTAGCTTGCACTGGGATGATCTGCCCTTTGCCTTGCATAAAGCCTCTTTAGGCGGGGATATCCAACTGGAACTGGCGGACGGGCAATTCATCAAGGTGGAGCCAGGTGCCGCCAAATTGCTGGGCGTATTGAGCTTGCAGTCCTTGCCTCGTCGCCTGACCCTGGATTTCCGGGATATTTTTTCTGAAGGCCTTGCCTTCGATACCATTGCGGGCACGGCGACTATCAAACAAGGCGTCATGGCCACTGACAACTTCAAGATGCGCAGCGTCAACGCGGCAGTATTGCTCGAAGGGAAAGTAGATATTAACCGTGAAACACAGGATCTGAGGGTGGTCGTGGTGCCGGAAATTAATGCAGGCGGCGCATCGGTTGTTTATGGGGTGGTCGCCAATCCTGTCATCGGAATGGGCTCTTTTCTGGCCCAGTTATTCCTGAGCGATCCGTTGCG
>JAEZLB010000270.1 GCA_023435945.1 Pseudomonadota bacterium
TCTTCGAATGGCCGAACGGCGAGCATGCGAACATGATCCTCGACGATGGCGGCGATGCAACCCTGCTGCTGCATCTGGGCGCGCGCGCGGAGAAGGATCTCAGCGTGCTCGACAATCCGGATTCCGAGGAAGCGGTCTGCCTGTTCAACGCCATCCGCAAGAAGCTGGCCGTCGACGCGACCTGGTATTCGACCCGCCTCGCGCAGATCAAGGGCGTGACCGAAGAAACCACGACCGGCGTGCATCGCCTGTACCAGATGCACAAGGAAGGCAAGCTGGCTTTCCCCGCCATCAACGTGAACGACTCCGTGACCAAGTCCAAGTTCGACAACCTGTATGGCTGCCGTGAATCGCTGGTGGATGGCATCAAGCGCGCGACCGATGTCATGGTGGCTGGCAAGATCGCCGTGGTCTGCGGTTATGGCGATGTGGGCAAGGGTTCCGCACAGGCGCTGCGTGCCCTGTCTGCGCAAGTGTGGGTGACCGAGATCGATCCAATCTGCGCATTGCAGGCCGCGATGGAAGGTTATCGCGTTGTGACGATGGATTATGCCGCCGAGCATGGCGACATCTTCGTGACTGCGACCGGCAACTACCATGTGATCACGCATGAGCACATGAAGAAGATGAAGGACCAGGCCATCGTCTGCAACATCGGTCACTTCGACAATGAAATCGAAGTCGCCGCCTTGAAGCAGTACACCTGGGAAAACATCAAGCCGCAAGTCGACCACATCATCTTCCCCGACGGTAAACGCATCATCTTGCTGGCGGAAGGCCGCTTGGTGAACCTGGGTTGCGGTACCGGCCATCCTTCTTATGTGATGAGTTCGTCGTTTGCGAACCAGACGATTGCGCAGATCGAGCTGTTTACCAATACCGACAAGTATCCAGTGGGCGTCTACACGCTGCCCAAGCACTTGGACGAGAAGGTTGCGCTGTTGCAGCTCAAGAAGCTCAACGCCCAGTTGACCAAGCTGACCGACGAACAGGCTGCGTACATCGGCGTGTCGAAGGAAGGTCCTTACAAGCCTGACCACTATCGCTATTAATCCACCTGAAAGGAGGCGCCCATGTCTCTGCTGCTTGCCTGGTTAATCAACACGGCAGCCTTATTGGCTGTTCCTTACCTGATGAACTCGATCCGGGTAGACGATGTGGGCACCGCCCTGGTGGCGGCGCTGATACTCGGCCTGATCAATACGCTGATCCGGCCCATACTGGTGCTGCTCACGCTGCCTGTTACATTGCTGACGCTGGGGTTGTTCATCTTGATCATCAATGGCCTGTTGTTCTGGATGGTGTCATCGATGGTGAGTGGCTTCCATGTCACCGGTTTCTGGGCAGCCGTGGGAGGCGCCTTGCTTTACTCGATTATTTCCTGGGCGCTGTCCAGCCTATTATTAAGAAAATGAGTCAAAAAAATTTCAGTATCGAGTTCTTTCCGCCCAAAACGCCGGAGGGAGCCGAGAAGTTGCGCGTCACGCGAGCAAAACTCGCCGAGCTGAATCCGCGTTATTTTTCCGTGTCTTTCGGTGCGGGGGGCTCCACCCAGCAGGGCACGCACGATACGGTGCTGGCGATCTGTCGTGAAGGACGTGAAGTTGCGCCGCATATTTCCTGCATAGGCCGTTCCAAGGACGATTTGCGCGAGATGCTGGCCGATTACAAGTCGCATGGCATCAAGCGTCTGGTCGCGCTGCGCGGTGATCTGCCCAGCGGCTACGGTACCGCGATATCGCCCGACGGCTTCCGTTATGCGAACGAACTCGTGGAATTCATACGCGCGGAGAGCGGTGACTGGTTTCATATCGAGGTCGCGGCCTATCCGGAAGTGCATCCGCAGGCCAAATCGCCGCAGGACGACATGCAGAACTTCCTGCGCAAGGTGAAGGCGGGCGCCAATGCCGCGATCACACAGTATTTCTACAATGCCGACGCCTATTTCCGTTTCGTGGACGAAGCCAGGAAACTGGGTGCCGATCTGCCCATCGTGCCTGGCATCATGCCGATCACGAATTACATGCAGCTGATGCGCTTTTCCGATATGTGCGGCGCCGAGATCCCGCGCTGGATACGCCTGAAGCTGGCCAGTTTCGGCGATGACACGGAATCCATTCGTGCTTTCGGCCTGGATGTGGTGAGCGAGATGTGTGAGCGCCTGCTGGCTGGCGGTGCGCCGGGCTTCCATTTCTACAGCCTGAATCAGGCCGTGGCGACCACGGCCATCTGGCAGCGCCTGGGATTAAGCAATCGTTAATTGATTTACAGGCCGGGACGTGAGCCGGTGCCCTGCTCCAGAACAGCGGCATCCGGCTTGCCGAACACGTGGGTGTAAGTCGGATAGAAAGAGCAGTACAGCACCAGCGATAACAAGAGCGAGACCGGCAGCAACACCATCATTGACAAGCCGGGGCTGCCCAGGAGTCCGATGATAAAAGCGCTCACGAAGGAAGGCGCGATGACCCCCAGAAGCATCCAGGTCGTCATGTAGATGAAGAAAGCCTTCATCGAGCGCAGCACGGCAAAGAAACTGTAGAACAGGGCCTTGTTGATAGACATGTCCTGCCATGCAACTAAGGGTGCCGCATACCAGAATGCCATCGCCGCTGGCGTGTAGACGAGCGCGGAGAAAATCATGGCGCTGCTCATATTCGAGCCACGCACCAGTTCTTCATCAGGCACGATCTGGCCAGTTACGGCTTGCCAGAACAAACCGCCATCCACAATGCCGGAGACTGCAATCGCAGCGACCATGGCCAGCAGGTACAGCACCCCCAGCCGTAATAATTTTCCGAGGTAGGGTGCGCGAAACGCAGCGGGTAGCAGGCTCAGTGTGACAGGCTTATCCTGCTCGATCAGCGCACAGGCTTGCAGGAAAACTAGGGAGAAAACGGGAATCAGGATGATGGGCGCAACCTGTCCGATGATGGGCACGATGCTGATGCCGATCATCAGGATCAGATAGGCAAAAAACAGTGCGGCGAATTCGGCGGGACGCTTGCGGAACAAGCCCCAGCCTTCTTTCACCCACAGCCAGCCGGATAGTGCAGTCGGTTTATGCATGGTTAAACAGTTGCGGTGCCGGATAAGCGATACGTTGGCGTAGTATGCGCTCAAAATGCCCAGGATCGTGCGGTGTCAGCATCTCGGCGTCGCGCGGCAGGTAAAAATCATACAGTCGTGATATCCAGAAGCGCAGCGCACCGGCGCGCAGCATGACTGGCCATGCCTGTTGCTCATCTTCGGTGAACGGACGTGCCGAATGATAGGCATCCAGCATCGCGCGCACGCGTGCCATGTCGAAAGCGCCGGTATCCAGATTGATGCACCAGTCGTTGACGGTAACGGCAACATCGAACAGCCAGGTATCACAACCTGCAAAATAGAAATCAAAGAAACCAGTCAGTTCCTCGCCATTAAACATGACATTGTTGCGGAACAGGTCGGCATGCACCGGGCCGCGCTCCAGGCGTTGATAGGGAGTGCTTGCGGCAAAGTTCTTTTGGAAAAGAATTTCCTGGCGCAGCAGGGAGCGCTTGTCCTCATCCAGATAAGGCAGCACGACCGGTTCCGTTTCCAGCCACCAGTCCAGGCCACGCAGGTTGGGCTGCATCATTTCAAAATCCTGGCCCGCCAAGTGCATTTTTGCCAGCATGCGCCCGACTTCCGCGCAGTGCACGGGTTGCGGCGACAACTGGCAATCGCCGACCAGCTTGGTCACGATGGTGGCAGGTTTGCCGTGCAGCGCATTGATGATCTCGCCGCTTTTGTTGGCAATCGGGGCCGGCACCAGTACGCCGCGTTCCGACAGGTGACGCATCAGGTTTACGTAAAACGGCAATTGTTCAAAGCTCAGTTTCTCGAATACCGTCAGCACGTATTCGCCGCGTGTAGTCGTGATGAAGAAATTGCTATTTTCGATGCCGGAAGAAATGCCGCGAATTGCGATCGCTTCACCCAGGGGAAAATCGACTAGCCAAGCTGAAAGGTCGGTCAAGCTGACCGGAGTAAAGACTGCCATAAAGAAATTCGAAAAAGAGATCAGCGAATGATAACGAATGCAGCCTACGATGACTAATTTTGTGGTGCTGCGGGCGGTGGCGCAGGCGGCTGGTCGGCATCCGGCTGGCGCTGCCAGTCAAACTGGAATATCTGCCATCGTGCTGCCCGGTTGCCGGAACTTTGTGCATCACCGGGTTGAGTGCTGCCGGCCTGCGT
>JAEZLB010000091.1 GCA_023435945.1 Pseudomonadota bacterium
AGCGAGCCCGGTTCCGAGGCGGAAAATCGCCTGCGCATGGCAGACAAGGAACAGGCGCTACTGCACGAGTTGACTGGCCTTGCAGCGCGTATTGAGCGTCTGTCGCTGGAGAACAGCTATCGTTTTGCTGCTTCACAGGCTTATTATCGGCTGGTGCGTGCCCGTATTGAAGAGTTGCGTGAAACCCGTATCGAAGGCGTGGTGACGCTGGAAGAATTCATGGACCGCCGCCTTGGTCCGGCCATGAATACCTGTGTTGCCACCGAGCGGCGTCAGGCCGCGCTGGCCGAGCGGATTGCGCACACCAACGATTTATTGCGCACGCGCGTGAACCTGGTGCAGGAGCAGCAGAATCGCAAGATCCTGCAATCGATGAACGTGCGTTCGGCGCAGCAGCTACGCTTGCAACAGGCAGTGGAAGGCTTGTCGGTGGTGGCAATCTCGTATTACCTGATCGGATTGACCTTGTATGCTGCCAAGGCCGTGAAAGCGGCGGGCGTGCCGGTGAATCCAGATTTGGTTGCAGGCGTGATGGTGCCGGTTATCGCAGTTGGCGTATGGACTGGCATACGCAAACTGCGCAAACACCTTCATGTCCAGAGAGATTAGATAAAAAGAGTGGCGCGAGCCTGGACTCCGATTCAGTCTCAGCCACGCTCGCGCACGATGCGGGCGACATTGGGAATACGGCGCGCGTTGCGCATCACGCGTGCTAGGTGAACGCGATCTTCCACCTGGACGGTAAACAACATTTCTGTCATGTCTTGGTGGTTATCGTCCATGTTCACATAGACGATGTTCGCATCCGCTTCACCGATTTCTGCTGCAATGCGAGCCAGCACGCCTTTCTCGTTTCGTACAAGCACCTTGATGCGGCAGTCGAAGCGGCGATTCAATTCCCGGTTCCAGGTAACATCCGTCCAGCGGCCAGGCTCCTTGTGTCGCTGGCGCTTACCCTGTTCGCATTCCACCGTATGCTCGATCAGGCCCTGATCACGTTTGAGATTGCCGACCAACTTATCACCGGGAATAGGGTGACAACATGGGGCAAGCTGAACGGCTGCACCTTCGTTACCCGTAATAGCCACCGGTTCCAGCTTGGCTGGAATGGCCTTGCCCTCATCGTCGATAGGGGCAGGATTTTTTTGCGGATCGGCGACCACCATGCTGTAAATATGGCGGGCAACCAGCGCTGCCATGCGTTTGCCGACACCTATGTCGGCATACAGCTCTTCCAGTGAGCGGGCGCTGGATTCATTCAGCAAGCGTTCTGCCACCACAGCTGGAAGCGCGGGGTCAAGATCCAGTGCCACCAGGGCCTGCTCCAGTAAGCGCTGTCCCAGTTCTATCGACTCGTTCAGGTTAATGGTACGCAGGTGATGACGAATGGCGGAACGTGCCTTGCCTGTGCGGACGAAGGACAGCCAATTCGGATTCGGGCGCGAAGTCGGCGAAGTAATGATCTCGACGATATCGCCGTTGCGCAACTCGGTACGCAGCGGCACGTGTTCATGATTGATGCGTGCGGTGACGGACTGGTCGCCGATGTCGGTGTGGATGGTGTACGCATAATCCAGCGCCGTTGCGCCGCGCGGCAGGGCAATGATGTCCGAACGTGGCGTAAACACGTACACCGAGTCCGGGAACAGGTCCACCTTTACATGCTCAAGGAATTCGGCGGAATCGCCGGTCTGCTTTTGTATGTCGAGTAACGATTGCAGCCAGGCATGCGTGCGTTGCTGCAAGTCGGTCAGGTTGCCTTCTTCCTGATTCTTGTAGAGCCAGTGCGCCGCCACGCCGGACTCTGCGACGTGATGCATGTCGCTTGTGCGGATCTGGAATTCCACCGGTGTGCCATAAGGGCCGATCAGCGTAGTATGCAGCGATTGATAGCCATTTAGCTTGGGAATGGCAATGTAATCCTTGAATTTGCCAGGCATGGGTTTGTACAAGGCATGCAGCGTACCCAGGGCCACATAACAATTGGGCAGAGAATCCACTACGATGCGGAAACCGTAGATATCCAGTACCTGCGAGAAGGTCAGGTGCTTGTTGCGCATCTTGCGGTAAATGCCGAACAGATTCTTTTCTCGGCCATAGATTTCTGCTTTCAGGCCTGCCGCCTCCAGCGTATTATTGACCGCGTCGCGTATCTTGCCTACCACTTCGCGCCGGTTGCCGCGTGCCGCCTTTACCGCTTTGGCCAGCGTCTGATAGCGCATGGGGTAGAGATGCAGGAAGGACAGATCCTGCAGTTCCCGGTAAATCGTATTCAGGCCCAAGCGATGCGCAATCGGCACATAGACTTCCATGGTTTCGCGGGCAATGCGCCGTTTTTTCTCAGGCGACATCACTTCCAGCGTGCGCATATTATGCAGACGGTCGGCAAGCTTGATCAAAATGACGCGCACATCGCGCGCCATCGCCAGTAGCATCTTGCGGAAATTCTCCGCCTGCATCTGCACCTGGCTCTGGAACTCCAGCTTGTCCAGTTTCGATAAGCCATCCACCAGCGTGGCGACCTGCGCGCCGAAGCGTTCTATCAGTTCGTCTTTCTTGACGTCCTGATCTTCCATCACGTCATGCAGCAATGCCGCCATGATGGCCTGGGCATCAAGCTTCCAGTCGGCGCAGATTTCTGCGACGGCGATAGGATGGGAAATATAAGGTTCGCCCGACTTGCGCATCTGGCCTAGGTGCTTTTCATCGGAAAAGCGATAGGCTTCCTTGACCTTTTGCAGATCGGATGGGGAAAGATAGGCCAGCTTTTCAGTCAGGCCCGATACAGAAGCGACGCCAACCGGTAAGGTTGGCGGCTCGGTGATGGCAGCAGCTTTTTTCTTGGTCGAAGACGAGCGCAAGGAACCTGGACGTTTCTCAGGGGCTGTTG
>JAEZLB010000002.1 GCA_023435945.1 Pseudomonadota bacterium
ATTCGGGCGGCCGTCATCAACGGCGGCGGTGCAACCGATTTCTGCGCACGTTTTCTGGACGAAAACGACAAGCCGATCCAGGGTCTCAAGACGTCGGTCAACTGAGGCTGGCGGTCCGATCGGGCGGCGCGTCAGCTGATCGCCGCCTTTGAGGACAACAGCGGCACGTGAGAACGTCCCGCTATGCGCAGTGTTACGTGGCGAGGTCGATCTCGCCGCAGCCTGCGGCGATCTGCTTGCGTGCGCGCTCTCGCAGCTCGGCAGCGGCTGCGAAGCGATCGGCAGGGTGCTTCGCTCGAAGTGGGCCAGCAATGCTTACGTGCACGGCGCCCCGTTGCGGGCACCACTGTGCGTCCGGGAGCAGCTCACGCGTCCCTCGAAGTGCGATTGGAACGATCGGTACGCCGCTGTCGACCGCGGCCAGGAATGCACCCAGATGAAATGCCCGCAGTCCAGGTGTCGCGACGAATGTACCCTCCGGAAAGATGATCAGAGAGCCGTTCCGTGCGGCGCAGCCCAGGCGCTGGACTTCTTCGTTGGCGCGCGGTGCATTGAGCCGGTCGACGAACAACGTACCGAGCCGACGTAAGAAAGGTCCGAGGATCGGCTGGCGTGCCAGCTCTCGTTTGGCAACAAAGTGGCTGGGTGCGGCGATGGCCGCCATCAGCACGAGCCCATCCAGATAGCTGCAATGGTTGGCCACCACCACCCGCCTTTCGTTTCCCGCGAGATGTCCCGAGCCCTCGATCGTGAGTTGAATTCCGCATAGGCGCAGCAGCGCCCGAGCCGCATGGTGGCCTGCCTTCCACAGAGTGGCCGGAGCGACCGGCGCGCATGCGATCAGCCCGACAGGAATGACGAGAATGAGAGAGATCAGCCAGAAATATGCGCCGTAGAGAAGTGCAACGAGCCGCCGAGCCAGTGCGCTGATCGAAGCGCGGAGCGTGCCAAGCGCCAGTCGCAGTGCTCCCGAGCGGCTCATGGTTTCAGGACGCAACGAGCGTTGTTCGTAACGCGCGCGGGTTGCCGCGCGTCGAAGTTTGCCGCTGGATGTCTTGAGCACGGTGTGCGGTTCCACGAGCGCCACATCGTCAGGTGGCTCGCCAATCAGCCGGACGATCACATCGTTGATGGCTCGGCGCAGCTCATCATGCTGCGAGGGTGAGGTGCGAGTCTCGGCGACGACGATGAGCTTTTCGGTCCCGCTCTCGGAGCGAAAGCTGCCGAAGACTGCGACGCAACCACGACGGATCCCCGGGATCTCTGCGATTGCGGCCTCGAGCTCATCGGGATAGATGTGTTGCCCCGCACGTATGACGATGTCCTTGATACGTCCGGTGATAAAGATCTCACCGTCAGCGACGTATGCTCGATCCCCTGAGTCATGCCAGCCGTTATGAATGAGCTGGTCGGTCGCATTCTCATTACGCAGATAGCCGGAGGTGGCGGAGGGTCCGCGAAACTCGAGTCGACCTGCCTGCCGCTCGTTCAGTACGTTTCCCCCCTGGTCAACGATCCGCACTTCGTGGTTCGGCAGCGCGTGGCCGCAGGCCACGAACTGCAGCGCTCCAGGCGCGTCGGGCGCTGCTGGAATTGCGGTGCCAGAGCGCATGAACTGATCGCGCTCGATCGTGTCGATGCGCGGCGGGCGATTGAGTGTCGGCACGCACAGTCCGACTGAGCACTCCGCCAGGCCATACACCGGCAACATCGCTGCCGCTTTGAAGCCGCAGGGACGGAACCGGTTCTGAAAGCGTTCGATGGTTCCAGGCATGACGGCCTCGGCGCCATTCATGGCCGCACGGACGCTGCTGAGATCGATTCCTTCGAGATCCTCGTCGGCAATGTTCTTCAGGCATAACTCATAGCCAAAGTTGGGTGACGCGGTGAGTGTGCCGCGATAGCGGTGCAGTGCCTGCAGCCATCTGATGGGTCGATTCAGAAAGGACAGGGGCGACATGATCACCAACGGCAGTCCGAAGTAGAGCGTGCCCAGCCACGCACCGATCAGACCCATGTCGTGGTAGAGCGGCAGCCAGCTGACGAACACATCGTCCCGGCAGACTTCCAGTGCCGAGCCCAGCGCATCGATATTGGCGAGAATGTTGCTGTGGCTGAGCGCAACCCCTTTCGGATTTCCGGTGCTGCCCGACGTGTACTGAATCAGCGCCATGTCTTCGGGATGGCGAGGTGTCGGCTTGGCGGCCGGCGTGTTTCGCGGCAACCGTGAGGCAGGCAGAACATGCTTGAGCAGCGGTGCGTGTGCGCGGAGTAACGAGGCGAGCGGCTCGATGGCTTCTGCGACGAGCAACGTTCGGGCCTGGCAGTTCTCGAGAATCCCCGTGTGTCGACGTATGTGCTCTTCCACCTGGCTCATGTGCGTGGGAGGGTAGAGCGGCACCGGGGTCGCGCCCGCGCACAGGATCCCCATGAAGCATGAGAAGTACTCGGGACTGGTCGGCAGCATCAGCGCCACGTTCTCGGCGGGACCTACGCCGTACGCCTTCAAACCTTCGGCGACCGCAAGTGCCTCGTACCACAGCTGACCATACGTGGTCCTGCGTTCGGTCCCTGTGTCATCGAGCAAGGTGATGTGCACGAACTGCGGATGTCGTTCCGCATGCCAACGGAGGACTTCGGTGAGGGTGGCTATCGTGCCGCCGTACTGACTGGCCGAGGCTGGACGCTTCGGCGCATGCTCATGGACGGTCACTTCCTTGCCCGGAAGTCTGCGCGCAACAACGACTGCCTGCGCAAGATCTTTGAGCCGTTCGGCGTTCGCCAGCACGGAGGCGGGAAGCCGCACGCTGAACTCGCGCTCTATACGCGCGATGAGATCGACGCGTGCAAGGCTATCGAAGCCAAGATCCTCCTCCAGGCGACTCTGCAGTGTGACGGGCCTTGGCTCACTGTGAGCGATGCGCAGCTCTCGAATGATCGCGTCCGCCAGTTCGAGCAAGGCCCGCTCGACCCGCTGGTCCTCGGGTATCTGTGCATTGCGGCGAACAACCATGCCTCAATCCCGGAAGCGGCCGGCGCCAGTCCTGCAACAGATCGTGCAAAGAAGGCCGCACGCCGTCCCTCCGAGTCGTCTGTAGCGAATCATGCACCGCTCGTATCGGCGCGACGGGCTTCGCGTTGAGCCTTGCTCTCGAGCGCGGCTTCCGCAGCTGCCACATGCTGCTTGACCGCGACAAAGCTGTCGGGGCTCACTGAGATCGAGTCGATTCCGCTGCGTACCAGAAACTGCGCGAACTGCGGATGGTCACTTGGGGCCTGTCCGCACAGGCCGACTTTGACATGGCAGCGATGCGCCTCCTCGATGAGATGCTCGATCATCCACTGAACGGCCTCGTCACGTTCATCGAACAGATGTGCGAGCTCGGCGGAGTCGCGATCGACCCCGAGGGTCAATTGCGTGAGGTCATTGCTGCCGATGGAGAATCCATCGAAACGGGCTGCGAACTTGCTGGCGAGAATCACATTGGAGGGTATCTCGCACATTACGAAGATCTGCAGCGAGTCGCGTCCGCGGCTCAATCCGTGCTCCGCCATGACTTTCAGCACCAGGTCTGCCTCCTCCAGCGAGCGGCAGAATGGGATCATCACGACGATGTTGCGAAAGCCGAGTTCCTCGCGTGCCTGACGTATGGCACGACATTCCAGCGCAAAGCCGTCGCGGTATCGCTCGGAGTGATAACGCGCGGCGCCGCGGAAGCCGAGCATCGGGTTCTGCTCGTCCGGCTCGAACTCGCGACCCCCGATCAGGTTGGCGTACTCGTTGGTCTTGAAGTCGCTCAGCCGGACGATCACGGGCTTCGGGTGTACGGTGGCGGCGATGTGTCCCAGCGCACGGGCCAGCGTATCCACGAAGAAGGCTGTCTTGTCCTGCCACTGACGGGTCATCTGCTCGATGACGGACTGTGCAGCGGAGTCACGCAGTGACGCGTAGCGAACCAGCGCCATCGGATGGATGCGGATCTGTGTGCCAATGACGAACTCCATACGGGCAAGGCCCACACCATCCGCGGGGAGTCGCCACCACCGCAATGCCGCGGCCGGGTTGGCGAGATTGAGCATCACCTGAGTCTTCGTCCGCGGAATCGACTTCAGATCGATCTCCTCCTTGACGATGTGCGCGCGTCCTTCGTAGATGTTGCCCATCTCGCCTTCGGCGCATGACACCGTGACGACCTGCAGATCGTGCAGCACCTGAGTGGCATTACCTGTACCCACCACAGCCGGTAGTCCCAGCTCGCGGCTCACGATTGCCGCATGCGATGTGCGTCCGCCGTGGTCGGTGATGATGGCGGCGGCGCGTTTCATGATGGGAACCCAGTCCGGATCGGTGTTGGCGGTCACCAGCACTGCGCCATCGTGGAAATGGTGAATGTCGTTGGGATTCTCGATGAGACACACTTCGCCGGCGACAGCTGCGTTGCCGATACTGATGCCGCTTGCGAGCTTTGCACCCGCTTTGGAGACGGAGTAGTTGCTGAGTACGTGAAGCGAACGCTGGGATTCGACCGTCTCGGGACGCGACTGAAGAATGAACAGCTCACCGCTGAGTCCATCGCGCGCCCACTCGATGTCCATGGGCCTGCCGTAGTGTGCTTCGATCGCGCAGGCCCACCGGGATAGTTGCAGCACCTCGACATCGCTGAGCACGTACTTTTCCCGCTCGAGCTTCGAGGTCGGCACCCATTGAGTGCTCGACCCTTCGCCGTCGCGATAGATGAGCTTGGTGTGCTTGGCTCCGCACTGCTTCTCGATGATGGGCCGCAAGCTCTTGTCCGCGAGCAGCAGCGGTTTGAAGACCTGGTATTCATCAGGATCTACGATGCCCTGCACGACGCCTTCGCCCAGCCCCCAGGCGGCGTTGATCAACACGATGCGATCGAAACCGCTCTCGGTATCGAGGGTGAACATGACGCCGGCACTGCCGCGATCCGCACGTACCATCTGTTGAACGCCGATCGATAGAGCAACGCCCTCGTGATCGATTCGCTGGATCTCGCGATAACTGATGGCCCGATCGGTGAAGAGCGATGCGTAGCAGCGACGACAGGCCGCCAGCAGAGCGGCGCCGCCGCGAATGTTGAGCATCGTCTCCTGCTGGCCAGCGAAACTTGCGGTCGGGAGGTCTTCGGCCGTAGCGCTCGAACGCACCGCCACGTCGAGGTCTGTCAGTTGGGCGCGCTCGTTCAGCGTGGCATAGGCATCAAGAATGGCCTGCGCGCTTGCTGCGGGAAAATCGTGCTGCAGGAATGCGCTGCGGATGGCTTCACCCGCCTGGGTCAATGTTTTTCGACCGTGGCGATAGTCGTCGATGGATTGCGAGATGATGCCGTTCAGTCCATTCGCCTGTACGTAATCACGATACATCTGTGCGGTGGTGGCGAAGCCAGGGGGCACGCGGATGCCGGCGGCGTGCAGATGCTGAATCATCTCGCCGAGCGATGCGTTCTTGCCGCCGACGTTGGCGATGTCATCGATTCCGGTGTGTTCCAGCCAGACGATGACTGGGGGCGGCCCGCCAACGGCGCTCATCGGCGCACCCGATTCTCGTGCTCCTGCTCTCGCGTGAGGATCTGCAGGAGCGTGGCCGATTGCGCGGCGTGGACTTTGATCAGATCGTCCAGCGTGACGATGCCCAGAAGCTGACCATCGCTGCGTACCACTGGCAGCCGGCGAACGCCGTGTTGCTGCATACGCTCCAGTGCGACTTCCAGATCTTCCGATTCCTCGCCAATGACAAGCTGCCTCGCCATGACTTCGCGCACTGAGGTACGGTCAGGATCCGCTCCTTCGGCCAGCACCGTTACGACGATATCGCGGTCCGTGAGAATACCGACCGGTGTCAGTTCACCATCGGCGTCATCGACGACGATCACATCGCCTGTGTGCTGCTGGCGCATGATTCGCGCCGCAGCCGTAACGCTCAGATTCTCCGGACAGGACACGACGTTCAGTTCGCATACGTCTTTGAGTTTCATGAGATGACTTCCTCGGTTGTAGTACTCACGTGGCGAGCGATTTCGCAAGGTCGATCAAGTGTGGATCGAGGGCGGGGCGAGCTTCGGCGATGTGTGAGAGCGGGGTGGGCTCGATACTGCGACCCTGAAGACCGACCATCACACCCGTCTGGGAGTCATGGATCTGTAGTACTGCCGCCTCACCCAGGCGCGAGGCGAGAAGCCGATCGTAGATTCCAGGGTGTCCACCTCGCTGGACGTGTCCCAGGCGCGTGACGCGCAACTCGTATTCCGGTCGCAAATGTTGTTGAGCGAAGTACGCATTGAGCGCCTCGGCGTTATAGCGGGCGCCTTCGGCGACGACGACGATCGCGTGACTCTTACCGCGCGCGTGTGAAGCCTGCAGTTGCCGTATCAAGTCCTCCGGCGCGGTTTCCACCTCCGGGATGACCACTGCCTCGGCGCCGCCCGCGATCGCGGTCATGAGCGCCAGAAATCCGTAGTGGCGCCCCATGACCTCTACGAGAAATGCCCGCTCATGGGCGGATGCAGTGACGCGCAGTCGATCGACTGCCTCGAGCGCAATGTCGATCGCGGTGGTGGCCCCGATGCACATGTCGGTGCCGCACAGGTCATTGTCGATGGTCGAGGCGATCCCGACGGTCGGAAAGCCCTGTCGGAACAGCGCGAATGCGCCGGCTTGCGAACCATTGCCGCCGATGATGATCAATGACTCGATTTCGTTGTCGTATAGATGCGCAAGTCCGGCGCGTTGCCCTTCGAGCGAGCGAAAGTGGTCGCAACGACTCGTGCCGAGCACGGTACCGCCCAGATGCACGATGCCCCCCACATCGCGTGGGCCAAGAGGGATGAGATCCCCATTGATCAGGCCCGCGTAGCCGTGTCGCACACCGAACATCTGATATCCGAGGGCGTTGCCGGTGCGAACGACGCCGCGTACAGCGGCGTTCATTCCCGGAGAGTCGCCGCCACTCGTCAACACTGCGATGCGCTTCATGGGATGACCCAATCCTTTGAGCGACGGCAGGAAGCGTAGGCCCCTCGCGCACCAGCGCCAGCCGCATCTTCCCGAGATGCTTTACGGAACGTCCGCAGATGACGGCGGAGCGTTGCAGCCGGAAACCCGCAAAGCCGTAGGGTCTTCTCCGAGTGATCGCGTCGAGGGTAAGGCGCACACTGCCCATTCAGACGGGCGAACTTCTTGCGTAACAGTATGGCCGCGCATTTCGAGGCTGGGTCTGATGCGGAGCTCGAAGTCGTCAATCAGCAGCGACGGTCATCTCCCCGAAACGGCGATGGAGGCATCTATGAGAATCGGTGAGTACTGTAAGCGTCAGGTGGTGTCGATCAACGCGAACGCCGATATTTTCGAAGCTGCCGCGCGCATGCGTGAGCAGCACGTCGGGTTCCTGGTTGTCTACCGCGATGGCGATGATCATCGTCGGCCGATCGGCGTGCTGACCGACCGCGATATCGTGCTGCAGGTCACTGCCGCGCGTGTCGATCCGCAGTCAGTCCGGGTAGAGGATGCAATGACACGTGATCCGTTGATTGCCAAGGAGTCGGATGATCTGGCGGACCTGCTGGAAGGCATGCGCATTGCGGGAATTCGCCGAGTACCCGTAGTGGATAGCATCGGCGCACTCTCGGGAGTGATCGCCATCGATGATGCAATCGACGTGATTACAGGATTGCTTTGCAACATCAGTGGCTCGCTGAAATCCGAGCAACGTCAGGAGTGGAGCCGACGACGGGTGAGCTGAGCGTGAGCGCTAACCGCGTCCGCCAGGAGCTCGAGCGTCCTGCAGCGTCGCTCCGGTAAGGGGAACTACGGGCAGCTGTAATGCAATGAAAGAAGCAGCCGTCCGTAGGGAGGTGCTCATCTATCCGTTGAAGGTGACGCGGGCTCAGCGTGGACTTCAATTGAGACTTGTGTGGTTACAGGTGCGTCGCGAGGATGCCTTTGGGCCGCAGCCGCGACGGGACATCCAATCTGCGCGTCTGCTATGAATTGCGAGTCCCTCGGCCAGGATCATCGGCAGTTCACGCTCGACGAAAAGGTGGCTGCGATGCGCGATCCACGCAGCTACGCGGCGGATGAGACCGCCACTGTCACTGCCATAGAAACTCATTTCGCCTGGGTCTTTCTCACGGATCGCTATGCGTACAAGCTGAAAAAGCCGATCAACTACCAGATGATCGATCTGCGCGCGCTGCCGGCACGGCGAGCGAACTGCGAGCGCGAGATCGTTCTCAACCGCCGCCTGGCTCCTCAGGTCTATCTGGGAACGATCCCGCTGACTCATCCGCACGAACAAGCGTTGCGCGTGGGCCCGGGCGGGGAAATCGTGGACTGGCTGGTGTGGATGAAGCGGATACCCGCGCACTGCATGCTGGATGTTGCAATGAAGCGCGGCAACGTTCCCGCGAAGTCGCTGGACGACGTCGGGGCGATGTTGGCCCACTTCTACGCATCGCAACCGGCCGTGATCACCGAGCCGCGCTCGTACCTTGCATCTCTCGAGCAGTTTCAACAGTGCGAGGTCGATGAACTTCGATCTGCGGACTTGCGACTGGATCGCAAACGTGTGCGCGACGCGGCGTTTGCCACGAGCCGAGCTTTCGAGAGAGCGCGGATGGAGCTGGGCGAACGTGCCCGTGCAGGAAGAGTCGTCGACGGCCACGGAGATCTGCGACCGGAACATATCAGCCTGGCGCAGCCTGTCGCTGTGATCGATGCGCTCGAAATCTCCGATGCGTTGCGCGTGCTGGACGCTGCACGGGAGCTGGCTTTTCTTTGGACGGAGTGTGCTGTTGCGGGGCGTGATCTCATTGGGGAGTCGATCTTTCGACACTACGAGCGTCACCGGAGCGACAGGGTGTCGGATGAACTGATGGGCTTCTATCGAAGTTGCAGTGCACTTACGCGCGCCAAACTCACGGCCTGGCACCTGCGTGATCCGCTGTATCGGGACCTGGCGCCTTGGGGAGAGCTGGCGGAGCGCTACCTGCAGTTCGCTGAACACTCAGCGCATGCAAACTGAAGAAGACTCGGACCCGGATCACGGAGCGCGGGAATCGATAGCCCAATCGCCCGGTCCTGCGAGTGCACTGTGCGGCCGGTTGGTATGTCCACGACGCAGCTGTGCAAGCTTGCGAGTGCGAGCTCGTCGAACAGACCCGCACTTCATGAGCGACGATCACAGCGCATACAGAGGCGGTGGCAGTCGTGTTGCCAGCCCTGCGGAGTACGCTGCGATTTGAGCGATGCACACGTCTCCGGTGAACTACTTAACGAGTTGTGAACTTTCACGGCTGCCTCGGCATGTGCGACATGCGAGCCTCACGCACACCTCAGAAGACTTCATCGAAGTGCAGGGACATGGCACATCCATCGAGATTGCGCGCGGCGACGATTGACCCGCACTGCTGCGCTTGGGTGCTGGCCCTCGGCATTCTCGGATGCGCGCAAACGCCACCAGCGACGGATCTGCGAGCGCGGCCGGCAGTCGAGCTATATCAGCAATTGTGCTCGAGCTGTCATGGCGTGGCGGGCAAAGGCGATGGGCCTGTGGCGTCGTTGATCGAAACGGGCGTGCCGGATCTGACTCGTCTGGCCCAACGCAACGGTGGCGAGTTTCCGGCCGAAGACGTGAGGCGAACCATTGATGGGCGCTGGGACCATCGTGCGCATGGCGCCCGTGATATGCCGGTGTGGGGCTGGCAGCTCTACAGCTCGGTCACATCGGACGATCCAGGCGAACGTGCGCGCGTGGATTCAGTCATTGACGGCCTGGTCGAATACCTCCGCGGGATTCAGGTGGAGTAATGCGCAGCCTTCCGTTGATCGTCGTATCTATCGTCCTCGCATCGTGCGGGACGACCCAGAGCACGGACTATGTGTCCATGTCGGGCGGGGAGCTGTACCGCAGGTTTTGCGCGTCGTGTCATGGACTCCAGGGAGCGGGCGATGGCGTTCTGTCCAGCTATTTCATAATCGAGATACCCAACCTGCAGGAGCTCTCCGTGAG
>JAEZLB010000003.1 GCA_023435945.1 Pseudomonadota bacterium
CACTTAATGCCACGGTCACTTCGGTTGGCATGCCGATCTGGCGCAGGAAGGCTTCCGTTTCAGGCCACCAGATGGAGACGCCATCGCGGCTGCCGACCAGGCCATGCGCATCGCGCTTGAAGCTGCCGAACGCTACCAGCTTGGCTTGTCCGCCATTGCCGGTATAAGCCTGATGTAAGCGATTGGCCAGGGGATGAGCGAAATGGCTGTCGTTCTCGCCATAGAACCACAAACTGGGCACCTGGCTCTCCGCTCCGAATTCAGCGAATGCCTGTTCCAGCGAATCTTCCCACTGGCAGGTGCCGCCGTGATACTTCAGGCCACCGGCGAAATTGATCAGGCCTTTCACTCCAGGGATATCGCGCGCGCCGAATGCCATGGTCGCTAATCCGCCGTAGGATTGACCGGCCACGATGATGCGATCCTTGTCTATCCAGCTCTGACGCGAGAAATACTCAAGCGTTCTTTGCAGCGAATCGGCCTGGATATTGCCGTTGCTGACCATATCGCAATTGACTTCCACGTACTTGCCGCCGGACTTGCCGAAGCCTTCGCGCATCGGCACCACGACAGCATAACCACGCTTGACGAATTCCCGGCTCAGGGACAGGAAGCGATCACGCTTCTGATTAGAGGGCTCACCACGCTCCTTGCCATGATTCATGATCACCAGCGGAAACGGGCCCTTGCCGGGAGGAGTGAAAAGCGTGGTTTCAAGTTCAATCTGCTGTTGACCTGCCTGCACAGGAACCATCACCACCTGCTCATTCAAACTGGAATCCAGGTTTTGTGATTGTGCTGCGAAAACACAGGCTATCAGACTGAAACCAACCGCCACTTGGCGGCATGCCTTCTTGAAGGAAGAGGATGGGCGGGATATACCAGCCGCGGTAGAAAATAAGGACATCACTGCTCGTCTTTCTCTCGGTGAATGGTCCGCGCGGGCTGGCTTCTATTTCTTCAATCAAAGAAATTGCCCGAGTGAACTCAACGGTTAAAAGGCGTTGCATGTGTGTTGGCGGGAGGCGATTTCCTGTAAAGAAATTCCTTCAAGAAAGGAAAGTCCATGAGAAAACATCGCAGCATCCGATCTTATTTTTGTTTTGACGCTGAGCAACGTTTCTCATTCTAAAGACTGGATTTCCGAGGATCAAGTCCTATTCCTGGATTCGCGGAAATTTTTTGAAGAAAGCGTTGAACAGAAAATAATATTGGTGGGAAATTTTGAAAGGAAGATAAGCGCTTTTATTAACTTTTTATTGTTCACGCAAGCATGGCGCTGCCCTTCCAGCTTTCGCTGTGCGTAAAAAAACAGCAGCAGGAAAATGCCGAGCGGAAGCATTGCAGCGACCATGAATCAATCGCTACAGGCCAAATAAAGAGGAAAGGCGAGGAAGAAAAAGGTTAGGCAGAAAGCGGCAAGCGCCGTAACGTCATCAGGGCTTAAATGGCTTACTGCTTTCTCCAGACTCGTAAACGATTGTTGGCCGGCATCTCATGATCTGCCTGCAGCACCAAGCCGTGCTTGGCTGCCAGCGCATCCACGTTCTCTGCATCCCGAATGCCCATATGCGGCGCCTGAGCACGCAGCGACGCATCGAACTGAGCATTGCTGGCACTGGTGAATGCGCCCTGATAATTGAAAGGGCCGTAGATGCACAGCAAACCACCCTGCTCCAATATCGTTCCTATACCGGCAAACATCGCTTCCACTTCAGGCCAGCTCATGATGTGACAGGTGTTTGCCGTGAACACGGCATCGAAACGCTGGCCTGGCCATGCAGACGCCGCCACATCCAGCGATAACGGAGGCAGCACATTCGGCAGGTGCGCCGCTTCAAGCCAGGCGTGGATGCTGGGATGATTCTCGGGCAGATCACTGGTCTGCCAGAGCAGGTGGGGTAATGCCGCGCCAAAATACACCGCGTGCTGGCCAGTGCCGCTGCCGATTTCCAGCACTCGCCTACGGTCGGAAAACACTGGGCGCAGGATGGCCAGGATAGGATCGCGATTGCGTTCGCAGGCAGGAGAGAATCGTTTGTCCATGAAGATGATGTTTCAGCTTAAAACTGCGGTGCTTACAAACGCACCGGCGACAGGCAGAACTGGCGTTTTTCTTCCGCCGACCATTGCTTGATACGATACTCGGCCTTGGAAGCCGACGAGCGATCCGGATACTCCACCACGGCCAGCAATCGCTGCGGCGGATGAGCGCGCGTATAGCGTGCCCCCTTGCCGCTGAGATGCGCTGCATAACGCGCTTCGACATCGACAGTGATGCCCGTGTAAATGCTGCCGTTATTGCATTCGATCAGATAAACAAACCACGCCATGAATTGACTCCGCCGCTGCCGCCTGTGCCCGTAATGGTGCCGGCCTTTCTGTTGCACTCCGACAGCATTGTGCCACAGGAGAAAGTGGCGATACTGCCGCTGTTACCAGCGCCACAGGCAGTGTAGACTGTGGCTGCGTTAATGCACCCCGTGAATCGGCCAGTGATACGCGTGCGAGTAACAATGACCAATGAACTTGCAGATCTCAGCAAAATCATCTACCTGGCGATTACCCCTGCTGTCCTGCTACTAGGTATCGGCAGTCAGATGCGCGTCCTGGTAACAAGGCTGAGACGTATCATTTCCCGTTCCAAGACACTGGAAGAGAGGCTGAGGACGTCAGAAGGCGGGGATGCGCTGGCCACGACGCAGCTGGAACTCACGTACCAGCTGAAACGCATGCAACTGATCCATATTGCGATCATCCTCTGCACCTTCTGTGCACTGATGACCAGCGTGGCGATTATGGCGCTGTTTGTATCGAATGCATTCGGCCTGGCACTGGACAATTTCATTGCCCTGATTTTTGTCCTGACCATGGTGATCCTGATCATGAGCTTCGTACTGTTCCTGCGCGAGATCTTCATCGCGATCCAGACCCTGCCACTGTCATCGCAGCAACACCTCTCGGCTGAGCAGCAGGAAAAGCAGGAAAAATAAAAGCCGGGTTTCCCCGGCTTTTACCTGGCGCACCCACATACGCCATCCCTCTTACTCACCCATTTACTACTACTCTTTTATGCTGCAATACGCTCAATGCGTATGGTATCGAAGGCTTTCTTCGTGACCGAATAGCACTCGCACACCGAGGCTTCCAGGCCGGCACGATCAGTGACCGTGATATGGCCGCGACTGTAATGAATCAGCCCGGCGCCTTGCAACTTGCGCGCTGCCTCCGTCACGCTCTCGCGACGCACGCCCAGCAGGCCCGCAATGAATTCCTGCGTCATCGACAGTTCATTGGTCTGCAGGCGATCCAGGCTGGACAGCAGGCAGCGGCACAATTGCTGTTCGATGGAGTGATGACGATTGCAGGCGGCATTCTGTGCCATCTGCGCCAGCAGCGCGCGGGTATAGCGCAGCAGCACAGCCTGTATGCTCTCGCATTGCTTGAATTCTTCCTTGATTACGCTATCGCGCACACGATAGGCATAACCGGAACTTCTTACCAGCGTCGGGCTGGGAATGATTTCATCGCCCATCACGATGCCGACGCCCACCATGCCTTCATTGCCAACGATGGCGGTCTCGGTGGTTGCACCACTCTTGGTCACGGACAACAGGGATACGATACTGTTGGTAGGAAAATAAACATGCTGCATGGCACGGCCGGCATCGTACACCGTGTCACCCAGCTTCAGGGGCACGAGTTCCAGCTGTGGCAACAGGCGCTGGAAATCGGCATCCGGCAAGGCTGCCAACAAGTGGTTTTGTTTAGGGTTTGGCGATCCGAAATCAGTGATTCCCATGATTCATCCTCAATTGTCGATATTGGCCAAAAGGCAAGAACTTCCTCACTATTTTTCTAGCTGCACGCCCCTTATTAGGGCCTTGCAATGCTTGTGTGAAAAGATGCTCTCAAAAAAACATGGGATTTCGCATCGGTGTATGACCTATTTTCATGTAGGACAGTGTCCTACACCACATAGACTTTGATATAGCGAAAACTTTGCCTATAAAAGAGGCAGGAGATAGAGGATCAAAAGAACAAAAAGGGCAAGCAACGAAGCGTCTGCCCTCCCTAGCCGCCGGCCAAATCACGCAGGCGTAAAGAAACGCTCCTGCATTTCCTGCAGTCCTAAGGTAGTCAGCACTTCCTGCAAGCGTTCCGCAGGACGGCGCCGTGGCAGGTTCTTGTAACTGGCAATAATTAATTCATTCTTCATGGAGTGCTCCCAGCCTACCAGCTCCGTCACTGTCACCTGATAACCATGCGCTTCCAGCTGCAGGCAACGCAGCACATTGGTAATCTGGCTGCCGAAATCGCGGGTGTGGATGGGATGTCGCCAGATTTCGGTTAGCGCATCGCGGCCCAGCGATTTTCCCTTGTTCTTTTTCAACACGGCCGCCACCTCTGCCTGGCAGCAGGGCACCAGCACCACGAACCGGGCAT
>JAEZLB010000085.1 GCA_023435945.1 Pseudomonadota bacterium
CCCCCCCCCCCCCCCCCCCCCCCCCCCCCCCCCCCCCCCCCCCCCCCCCCCCCCCCCCCCCCCCCCCCCCCCCCCCCCCCCCCCCCCCCCCCCCAAAAAATTGAAGTGCCCAAAATGATTCGTGGAACGCTTTTGAGGCGGTCGACCGATCCTGGTGGTCGTGCCTAGTCATAAGAGTTTGACGGTAAGTCTTTGATGCGTCTATAATTTCAGGTTCTTCTGTTTGTCCAGGAAGAGTGGAAAACAAGGCTGCGTCCGGACCCGTCAGTTTGGGGCGGAACCACCATATTGGACATATAACTTTTTTAGGAAGTCATCATGAAAACCTTTTCCGCTAAAGGCCATGAGGTCAAGCGTGACTGGTTCGTGATTGACGCGACGGACAAAGTCCTCGGTCGTGTCGCCAGCGAAGTGGCACGCCGACTGCGCGGCAAGCACAAACCGGAATTTACTCCTCACGTCGACACGGGCGATTACATCGTTGTGATCAATGCAGACAAACTGCGCGTGACCGGCAATAAAGCCAACGACAAGAAGTACTACCGCCACTCCGGTTATCCGGGCGGTATCTACGAAACGAATTTCCTCAAGATGCAACAGCGCTTTCCTGGCCGTGCATTGGAAAAGGCAGTGAAAGGCATGTTGCCTAAAGGCCCGCTGGGTTATGCGATGGCCAAGAAGCTGAAAGTGTACGCTGATGCGACGCATCCGCACGCTGCGCAGCAACCTCAGCCACTTGAAATCTAAGGAACAGACATGATCGGTAACTACAACTACGGAACCGGCCGTCGCAAAAGTGCAGTGGCGCGTGTCTTCATCAAAGCAGGCAGCGGCAATATCGTTGTCAATGGCAAACCAGCAGGCGAATACTTTTCGCGTGAAACCGGCCTGATGGTGATCCGTCAGCCGCTGGAACTGACCAACAACCTGGAACGCTTCGACATCATGGTGAATGTCAATGGCGGCGGTGAGTCGGGCCAGGCTGGTGCGGTGCGTCATGGCATCACCCGCGCACTGATCGATTACGATGCAGCGCTCAAGCCTGAGCTGTCCCGCGCTGGTTTTGTAACCCGCGATGCTCGTGAAGTTGAACGTAAAAAGGTTGGTCTGCGCAAAGCACGTCGCGCAAAACAATTCTCCAAGCGTTAATATCGCGACTGGCTGTATCAAAAGCCGCCCGGTTTATTCCTGGCGGCTTTTTGTTTTTGTGGGCGGCGCTGAAAAAGCGCATTAGATGGGCAAGGCATTGTCTCCTTTGGGTAATGCAATCGCATCATCGGAGCAAGCGAGCTTTGCTTGGGTTCCCGAGGTAATAATGCCGGTATCAGCCGGTATCAGAGTGGTAACAATACGTTTGTCATCAAGTCCGCATAGGATGATGACGGTACAATCAGAAACACGCTTATTCAGGCAGGAATGATCATGATCAAAGTTGGCATCGTAGGCGGCACCGGCTATACCGGTGTGGAATTGCTGCGTTTGTTGGCACTTCATCCCCAGGTGGAGCTGTGTGCAATCACCTCTCGCAAAGAGGATGGCATGCCGGTCGCGGATATGTTTCCCTCGCTACGTGGATATGTATCTGTAGCCTTCTCCGCGCCGGAGAAGGCCAAGCTGACCGAATGTGATGTGGTATTTTTTGCGACACCGCACGGCGTTGCGATGTCGCAGGCGCGAGAGTTGCTGGAAGCAGGCGTAAAAGTGATCGATCTGGCAGCCGATTTTCGTCTGAAAGATCCTGCTGAATTCGAAAAATGGTATGGCATGCCGCATAGCTGTACCGACTTGCTGGAAGAGGCAGTGTACGGTTTGGTGGAAGTCAATCGAGACGCCATCAAGAAGGCGCGCCTCATCGGTTTGCCTGGCTGTTATCCGACTTCCATGCAACTGGGTTTTGCCCCGCTTCTCAAGCAGGCCAAGCCTTTGGTGAATGAGGCAGCCCTGATTGCCGATTGCAAATCCGGCGTGTCCGGCGCAGGCCGCAAGGCGGAGGTGCATACCCTCTTGGCCGAGGCAGCAGACAACTTCAAGGCTTATGGCGTAAAAGGCCATCGTCATTTGCCGGAAACCCGGCAAGGCTTGCAGGCGATTTCCGGACGCAAGGTCGGACTGACTTTTGTGCCGCATCTGGTGCCCATGATTCGTGGCATACATTCCACGCTTTATGCACCCATTCTTCCCGAAGCGCGCGACACGGATTTCCAGGCGCTCTACGAAGATTTTTATCGCAATGATCGATTTGTCGATGTCATGCCAGCCGGCAGCCATCCTGAAACGCGCTCAGTGCGTGCTTCGAACATGCTGAGGATTGCGCTGCATCGCCCCGCCGGGGAGGATCTGCTGGTTATCCTGGTGGTAGAGGACAATCTGGTTAAAGGCGCCGCCGGACAGGGGGTGCAGTGTATGAACCTGATGTTCGGCCTGGATGAGTCGACGGGATTGACGCAAGTGCCCGTTTCCCCATAAACGCGACGCCAACCCGACAGAGAGCAGCCCGTGAAAAATCTCTTATTAAGACGGCGCAGACGTTCGCATTTGTCGGGGGCTAAGGTGAGGGGGCGTTCCTTGTCGCTCCAGATCATCGCCAGTGCTGTACTTTTCGCAGGCCTGGGGGCGATTCTGGCGTGGTGGATTCGGGATATTGGCTGGAGTCCGGACGACAGGGTGAGCCACAGTGAGTGGCAGGCGTTGGAGCAGCAGGTGGCGGTGCTCACTGAAGAGCGGGATAGTTTGCGGGCGATTGCGAATGCGGCTGAAAGTCAGATAAATATTGAGAAGGCGACACAAAAGCAGTTGGCTGATCAGACGCGGCGATTAATAGAAGAAAATAACCGCCTTAAGGATGATCTTGCGTTCTTTGAAAAGTTACTTCCTGCGAAAAGCGGTAGAGGTGTATCAATACGGAGTTTAAGCGCGGAATTGATTGCGCCCAACCAGATCCGTTACCGGGTGCTTATTATGCAAGGAGGCAAAAGTCCCCCTTCCTTTGTCGGAGAATTGCAACTAGCTGTAATGCTTGTGGCGGAGGTAGAAGGGGCGAATGCTATGATGGTTTTTCCGCAGGAAAGTCAGGCCGAGTCCTCGCACTTTGCGTTAAACTTCCGTCAATACCAGCGATTGGAAGGTATATTGATACTCCCTGAAGGAGTGGGGGTAACTGCGGTCCAGGCTAGGGTGCTGGAAAAAGGGAAGATCCGCGCGCAGGAGTTAGTTAATTTGTAAGGGAGAGCCACATGTTTGGCCATAAAGCAAAGAATTCGATCGATAGCCTGATGGGGGCTACTACCAAGATAGAAGGCAATGTGATGTTTAAAGGCGGTATGCACATTGATGGCCATATCAAGGGGAACGTGATCGCTGCGCCCGGAGAGCCGAGCATGCTGGTTATTTCCGAGCATGCACGCGTTGAAGGGGAGGTGCGCGCTGCGCATTTGATCGTTAATGGTGAAATTTCCGGTACCGTGCATTCTTATGAGCTGCTGGAACTGCAGCCAAAGGCTCGCATTAACGGCGACGTGTTCTACAAAGCCCTGGAAATGCATGGCGGAGCTCTGGTTGCCGGTAAACTCAGTCATGAGCAGCCGTCTGAGCAGGTCCTGCAATTAACTGCTCCCAAACTTGCGGCGGCCAATGCATGAGTTTGCGTGAGGCCTTATAATGAGGTCTTGTCTGCTTTAACTTGCTGGAGCCCAAAAAATGACTACCACGACCGAAATGCCTGCACCGATCCTGTTTACCGACAGCGCTGCAGCCAAGGTGGCGCAACTGATTGAGGAAGAGGGCAATCCCGACCTGAAACTGCGCGTCTTTGTGCAGGGTGGTGGATGTTCCGGTTTCCAATACGGTTTCACCTTTGATGAAATCGTCAATGAAGACGACACCACCATGGTGAAGAATGGCGTGCAACTGCTGATTGACTCCATGAGCTACCAATACTTGGTAGGTGCCGAGATCGATTACAAGGATGACTTGGAAGGTGCACAGTTCGTGATCAAGAATCCCAACGCCACCACGACTTGTGGCTGCGGCTCTTCGTTCTCTGCCTGATCAAGAGATATTCAGGGTAAAAGGCGTCCTAAGGGGCGCCTTTTTATTTATGCGGCTGGATAAAGTGCGCCTAATATACGTGTGCCGCGTGCGCCCGTAACAGCGGGTAGATTGCCGGATCTGCGGTGATGAAAACGATAGGCCAGCCACGCAAAAGCTAGTGCTTCAACATGATTGGGCGCCATGCCCAGTGCATCGGTCGACTCTACCGGAATCGGCAGGCCGCAATTACGCAGTGCCTCCCGGATTTTTTCCATCAAGTGAGCATTGCAAGCGCCGCCGCCGCAGACATAAAGTGCGCTGGCCGTGGCGGCGTGACGGGCAATTGCTTCAGCCAGCGTTGTGGCAGTGAAAGCGGCCAGCGTTGCCTGGACATCTATCGGAGAAGCAGCAGGAAAGGTTTTCAACTGCTCGACCAGCCACGTACCATGGAACAGATCGCGACCGGTGCTCTTGGGCGGCGGAAGCTGGAAGAAAGGATCTCCGCACAATTGATGCAGCAGTTCCGGCAAGACTTTCCCCTGTGCTGCCCACCTGCCATCAGCATCGTAGCGCTGGCCATGATGGCGGCCAATCCACAGATCCATCAGGACATTGCCGGGACCGGTATCGAAGCCGGTAACGTTCGCTTCTTCGCCCGGCAGAATGCTGATATTGGCAATGCCGCCGATATTCGCGACGATGCGAGTTGTGCCCGGCAGGTTGAATACGGCATGATGAAAAGCCGGCACAAGAGGAGCGCCTTGGCCGCTTGCAGCAATATCCCGGCTGCGAAAATCCGCAATCACATCGATATCCGTCAGTTCTGCCAGTAGTGCGGGTTGATTGATCTGGCGGCTGTAACCCAGGCTGGGCTGGTGCCGGATGGTCTGGCCATGCGCGCCGATCGCCAAAACTTCCGAAGATTTGATTTTCGCCTGATTCAGCAACTGTCGGACGCACTCAGCATAGAGTCGAGCCAGTTGGTTGGCCGCCAGCGATTCGAGATGAATTTCATCGTTTCCGCTGGTTTGCAGGGTGAGCAGTTGTTCTCTTAAGTCAGGAGGAAAGGCGACGTAGGCAGTGGTCAGCGTTTCAATCTGCGACGCCCTATCGGTGGAAAAGGCGGCTAGCGCGCCGTCTACGCCATCCAGGCTGGTGCCCGACATGAGGCCGATGAAAAGCTGGCGTGCGGGGACGGGAGTGTTCATAAGGCGGTGAGCGCAGCGAATAAAGAGGCTGGGCGCTACGCTGCAGGTTTACTGGGCTGCGAGCCGAATGTCACGATTCTGCGGCGACAGCAGCGCGAAGCGATGCGCCATTTCCTCGGCGACAACACGGAAATTCTGCATTTGTGCTTTGGACAGCGAGGGCGCGGTATTGGCAACCTTGATGCTCATCGGATCGCGTTGAACGCCATTGACGCGGAATTCGTAATGGAGATGGGGGCCGGTTGACCAGCCGGTAGAGCCGACATAACCGATGACATCTCCTTGAGACACTTTGGTGCCCTTGCGCAGGCCGCTGGCAAAGCGGCTCATGTGGGCGTAAGCCGTGCTGTACTCCGAGTTGTGCTTGATGATTACCAAGTTGCCATAGCCGCCGCTAAAGCCCATGTAATCAATGGTGCCATTGCCCGTTGCGCGGATGGGCGTGCCCGTGGGGGCGGCGAAGTCCACGCCCTTGTGAGCTTTCCATTTGCCGGAAATCGGGTGGCGACGTACCGAGAAGCCTGAGGAGATGCGCGAGAATTCCAGGGGGGACCGCAGGAAGGTTTTTCTCAGCGATTTGCCGTCGAAGCCATAGTAACCGCCATTGCCGTTGGCATCCTGAAACCATACTGCGTCATAGGTGGAGCCGCCGTTATTGAATTCTGCAGCCAGGATGCGTCCGGTGCGGACGTATTCTCCGCCTTGCCAGAAGGTTTCATAGACTACATTGAAACGATCGCCGCGGCGCAGGTCGCGTGCAAAATCGATATCGCTGGAAAAAACGTCTACCATCTGGCGGGCAATGCTATCGGGAAGTTGCGCAGCGTCGGTGGCGGCAAACAAAGAAGAATAGATCTGGCCAGTGCGCATCTCTACGCGTCGTTCAACATTGACCTCGACTTCGCTAGCTGAAAAGCCGTTGTCTTCACGCTTGACCACGATATTCGTAATAGAAGTGCCGCTGCCGCCGACAAGCATGGTGCTGAGCTCTTGCAGTGAGCCGTCGCCCGCAACTTCCGCTTTGAAGCGACGTCCAGACCTGAGGTTCAACAACTGCCGACCCACGCGATCGGACCGGAGAAACTGGAGGGCGTCTTCGTCTCGCACTCCCATGCGGTTTAGCAGGGTGGCCAGCGTATCGCCTGGCAGTACCTGCTCTTCAATAATGTAGCGTTGGGAGGTTGGTTCCAGCGCTACGATCTGTTCTGCCAAGTCAGGCAGGCCGATCTCTTCCGCGATGGATACCACTTGCAGGTCGTCGGGATTGGGGGCGTGAGGCGCTACTCCGGCAGCGCCAAAAGCACAGATGGCAAGCGTGAGCGCTAAGACAGACACCACACGCGATTTGCGAGTGGTTCCTATCAAAAGATTGCTATGCGTGGCAGCAAATGCCACGAATTTATCTATAACGCTCATGCAATACGTTAGAATTTGGGGTTTGCCGCGAGCCGAATTGCCTATTTTGTTGATCTCGGGCAAGACTGAGAGCCGGGAATTATACCAAAACAAATAGTTGATTTTTATTGTAATTTTAGTTTTTTTCGAATCATGGACGCACATCAACCACAGTCCCACGCCGGGATAGAGAAATCAGACAAATCTCTTTTACCTTTGTCTGATGCCGTACAGGAGGCGCTTTCCGTCGTGAAACGTGGCGTGGAAGAGTTGATTGTCGAATCCGAATTTGCCCAGAAGCTGGCGCGTTCAGAGCAAAGCGGCAAACCGCTGCGGGTCAAGCTGGGCCTGGATCCCACGGCGCCGGATCTGCATCTTGGGCATACCGTGGTGCTGAATAAGTTGCGCCAATTGCAGGACTTGGGGCATACCGTCATTTTCCTGATTGGCGATTTCACCTCCATGATCGGCGATCCTTCCGGTCGCAACGTGACCCGCCCGCCGCTGACGCGAGAACAGATCGAGGAAAACGCCAAGACTTATTTTGCGCAGGCCAGCCTGGTGCTGGATGCGGCCCGTACTGAAATTCGGTACAACTCCGAATGGTGCGATCCGCTGGGTGCGCGCGGCATGATACAACTGGCAGCGAAATACACAGTGGCACGCCTGCTGGAGCGTGAGGATTTCACCAAGCGATTTAAGGCGGGTACGCCGATTTCGGTGCACGAACTGCTCTATCCGCTGATGCAAGGTTACGACTCGGTCGCGCTGCGCTCGGACCTGGAACTTGGCGGGACCGATCAGAAATTCAACTTGCTGGTCGGACGTGAGTTGCAAAAGGATTATGGGCAGGAGCCGCAATGCGTACTGACCATGCCGCTGCTGGAGGGGCTGGATGGCGTGGAAAAGATGTCCAAGTCCAAGGGCAATTACATCGGCATTACCGAGCCGGCTAACACCATGTTCGCCAAGGTGATGAGCATTTCCGATGAAATGATGTGGCGTTACTACGACTTGTTGTCGTTCCGTTCGCTGGCGGATATTGCGAATTTTAAGGACGAAGTCGCAGGCGGCCGTAATCCGCGCGACATCAAGGTGGCGCTGGCGCAGGAAATTGTCGAGCGCTTCCACTCGCGCCAGGCTGCGGAAGATGCGCTGGCCGATTTTAATAACCGTGCACGTGGCGGTATTCCTGACGATATTCCCGAGGTGTCGCTGTCCGGGGCACCACTGGGCATAGGGCAATTGCTCAAGCAGGCCAACTTGTGTGCATCGACTTCCGAGGCGCTGCGTATGGTGGAGCAGGGTGGTGTGCGCGTGGACGGCACTGTTATCAGCGACAAGGCGCTCAAGGTCGAGGCGGGCACCTTCGTGCTGCAGGTCGGCAAGCGCAAGTTTGCGCGGATAACGCTGAATTGATTGCCTTGCTGCAGCGCGTCACGCAGGCGCAAGTTGTCGTGGAAGGGCAGGCAATTGGGGTGATTGGCACGGGCTTGATGGTGCTGGTTTGCGCGGAACGGGGGGACACGGAAAAGCAGGCGGACGCTTTGCTGGAAAAGCTGCTGAATTACCGTGTTTTCGCTGACGAAGCAGGGAAGATGAATAAAAGTGTGCGTGATGTGGGAGGCGGCTTGCTGCTGGTGCCGCAATTTACGCTGGCCGCCGATACCCGTTCTGGCACGCGCCCTTCCTTTACGCCAGCAGCGGCGCCGGAAACCGGGCGCCAACTGTTCGATTACTTCCTGCAAAATGCGCGAAGCAAGCATGAAGTGGTGGAAAGCGGCCAGTTTGGCGCTCACATGTCGGTTTCGCTAACTAATGACGGTCCCGTGACCTTCTGGCTGCAGGTATCGCCGAAGTAGCACCGGTTCGAAAGAGTTTGATCTGCCTGGAGCGTGGCAGTGCCTTAAAAAGGTATTGTCTGCTTCATTCATGCCCTATTCATTAAAGGAGGCTGCGATGCAGTTATGGAGCGATTCATTCAAGAACGGGGATCCCATTCCCGTTGAATTTGCTTTTGGGGCAATGGATCCCAAAGCGCACGTAAGCTTGTCAGGCAATCGTAACCCGCCTCTGGCATGGGCTGATGTTCCTGCAGGAACGCAATCTTTTGCACTGATCTGTCACGATCCCGATGTTCCTTCTCAGGGCGATGATGTCAATCGCGAGGGACGGGAAGTGCCGGCCGATTTGCCGCGCGTGGATTTCTTCCATTGGGTGATGGTGGATTTGCCTGCCTCGACGCAATCGATCACGGCAGGGGAGTACTCAGATGGTGTGACCGCACGTGGCAAGACAGGGCCGGAGATCGCCGATAAAGCGGCGCGTCATGGTTTGAATGACTATACCGTGTGGTTTGCCAGCAATGCCGACATGGGGGGCGATTATTTTGGTTATGACGGCCCCTGCCCGCCCTGGAACGATGCATTGCGTCATCGTTATGTTTTCACGTTGTATGCACTGGATATTCCCAAAGTCGAGGTGGATGGGAAGTTCACCGGCCAGCAGGTGCGAGATGCGATTCGCGGTCACGTGCTGGCAGAGGCCAGTATCATGGGTACTTACACCTTAAATCCCCGGTTAGTGAAAGCTGTGGCAATTCTGCGCCAACGAGAAATGGATGACTGAAATATTATTGATTCGCCATGGCGAAACAGATTGGAATGTCGAAAAGCGCCTGCAAGGACATATCGATATCGGTTTGAATGACAAAGGTCGCTGGCAGGCCGACGCTTTAGGTAACGCATTGGCAAATGAAGTGCTGCATGCCGTCTATGCCAGCGACTTGCAGCGTGCCTTGCTGACTGCGCAGGCCATTGCATCCGCACAGGGCTTGACGGTACGGACGGAGCAATTGTTGCGCGAACGTTGTTATGGCGCACTCGAAGGCATGAGTTACCAGGAAATCAGCGAAGCATACCCTGATATTTATGTGGCTTGGCGCAGCCGTGACATCCACGCGCGGTTTCCTCCCGGCGACAGCCCGGCGGAGACGCTTGCTGAATTCTCCGGGCGAGTGGTCAATGCAGTAGTGGCTATTGCCGATAAACACCCGGAGCAGAAAATCGCAGTCGTCACCCATGGCGGCGTGCTGGATTGTCTCTATCGTGCCGCTGCTGGCAAGAGTCTGACCGTGAAGCGCGATTTCGACATCGTTAATGCCGGCATTAACCGGCTGACCTGGGATGGCCAGTCCCTGGCAATTGCACAGTGGGGCGATGTCGCGCATCTGGCTGAAGCGGCACTGGATGAGACAGACCGTTAAGCAAAAGCGACAAAAGTAGGTCTGCCACGTTAATTGCCTAGCAGAAATGTAACGCTTCTTGTACGATTGCCCAAGTCGTCAAGCGCATGATACTCGCCTATGCTTGCGCCACTCCCGGACTTGGATACGCAGGATGCCTACTACTTCTTTCCTCCCCGAAGTTAATGAGCTGCAGAATACGACACGCTACAGCGCAGCTGTGGCGGCTGAACGAGCAGTATTAGTGGCGGCATTGCAGTCGCTGCTTGCGATCCTGCCCCAACCCTATAGCGGACGTGAAAATATCAGGCTGCTGTGTCATAGCCTGTTACGTGCGACACCGCATCTGCGCTGTGTCTGGGTGGGATTCTCAAAGGGAAACGAAGACGCAGTCGAACCTTATGCGGCGGCAGGGAGCTCCCTGCCCGAAGCCGCTGACTGGCGTTTGCCGGCCCAGTGTTTTGAAGGCGAGGGGCCTTATACGCAGGCCGCGCCCATGCATCATCCGCGGGCGCTTGAGTTGTCGACCTTGTATTTTCCCTGGCGTGATAATCCTCGTGAATGTACCGCGAACTCTGCTCTGGCGCTGCCGCTGCGGTCCGGTAATCGAGGCCTGCATGGAATGATCGTGTTGTATGCCGACACGCTGGATTATTTTTCCCGGGTCGGTGTCGATCTGTTCCAGTCTTTCGGGCACGTGGCTGAGTTGGCCTGGAAACAATCGAATCTGATGAGTCTGCTGAGCCAGAAAGCCCAGTTCGATCCATTAACCGGCCTGATGAGTCGCCGCCACATCACGCAAACGCTGGAAAAAGCCATGGTCGATGCGTGGCGGGCAGGTCATCCCTTGTCTGTCCTGTTATGTCGGATTGACGACTTCAAACGGTTTAACGATTTATACGGCTGGATGGCTGCCGATGCCATCGTCGCCGAGTTCGCCAAGGGCCTGGCCGCCCTGGTGCGACCGGGTGACAAGGGCGGGCGCTGGGCCGGCGTGGAATTCCTTTTCATTTTGCCGGCGACCTCCCTGCAGGAAGCGCGTTTATTGGCGTCCAGGGTGCGTGAACATTTTGCTGTTAATTCGGTGGACGTGAACAACTGGACTGTCCGACTGACCTTGTCGGTCGGGGTGGCCGAATATGCAGCTCACATGACTACTTCAGAAGACCTGGTCACGCATGCCAATTTCGATATGCAAAATGACATGGACGAACTGCCCAACGCACTGAATTACCTGTAATTCCTTCAAAATTGGCTGCCTGAAGGTGAAAATCAGCCTTTGCTTCCCTCCGTTAATTTTTAAAGTTTTTATTTCTTTCCACTAGGGCGTGCCCGCTATCTGGCGATAAAATAGGCAGCTTTCCAGTTTTCCAGCCATTTACCGTGAACATCGGTCCGTATTCCTTGCGGAACAATGTGTTTGTCGCTCCCATGGCGGGCGTGACAGACCGACCATTTCGCCAGCTCTGCAAAGCGCTCGGCGCGGGTTATGCCGTGTCGGAGATGGCGGCCTCGAATCCGAAATTGTGGGCCAGCGAAAAAACTGCGCGCCGGACCAACCATGATGGAGAGATGGAGCCCAAGGCCGTGCAGATCGCAGGTTCCGACCCGTCCATGCTGGCGGAATGTGCAAAATTTAATGTCGAACGCGGTGCGCAGATTATCGACATCAACATGGGCTGCCCGGTCAAGAAAGTCTGCAATACCTGGTGCGGGTCAGCGTTGTTGCAGGATGAGGCGATGGTTGGACGCATACTGGATGCGGTGGTGAAGGCAGTTGAGGTGCCTGTCACGCTGAAGTTTCGCACCGGCTGGAACAGGCAGAACAAGAATGCGCTGAATATTGCGCGTATTGCGCAGTCTGCAGGTATTGCCATGCTGACCTTGCATGGGCGCACGCGCGCCGATGGTTATAGCGGTGAGGCGGAATACGAAACGATTGCTGCAGTGAAAGCGGCAGTGGGGATTCCCGTGGTGGCTAATGGCGATATCGCGACGCCGCAAAAAGCAGAAGCTGTGCTGAAAATGACTGGCGCCGATGCCGTCATGATAGGGCGCGCCGCACAAGGGCGGCCTTGGATATTCCGGGAAGTTGATCATTTCCTGCGTACCGGCGAAACCCTGCCGCCACCAAGGGTTGAAGAAGTGAAGCTCCTGATGGACGAGCATTTGCGTGCGCACTATGCCTTTTATGGCGAGTACCTTGGCGTACGTACCGCGCGCAAGCATATCGGCTGGTATATGCGCGACTTGCCGGAGGGAGAGGCGTTTCGCCAGCGCATGAATCGGCTGGAAAGCTGCGAGGCGCAATTGGCAGCGGTCCAGGAGTTCCTGGATTCTCAGCTTTTGCTGGGAGAGCGATTACAGTACGCCGAGGAAGAAGGCAGGCTCGCAGCCTGAAAAATTGGTAGTACAAATATAAAAGCAATCAAAACGATCGGGATGGGTTGGTGAAATGAGCAAAGACAACATACAAGATGTCATCAGGAAGAGCCTGGACAAATATTTTCGCGATCTGGGAGAACAGGTGCCCACCAGTCTGTATGACATGGTGATCCTGACGGTAGAGCGCCCGTTGCTGGAATCGGTCATGGCGCGTGCCAATGACAATCAGTCGCTGGCTGCTGAAATATTAGGCATCAATCGAAATACCTTGCGAAAAAAACTGCAGCAGCACGGTTTACTGTAAGGGGTAAAAAAACTGGAAGTGGGAGGGCGATAAGCTAAGGGCGAGGCAAAGCACCACTTCCTTAGCTTATCCATTAGGAATTTTCATCATGATCAAACAAGCCCTTATTTCCGTCTCCGACAAAACCGGTGTGCTGGAATTTGCACGTGAATTGCATGCAATGCAGGTGCGCATACTTTCAACCGGAGGCACGGCCAAGCTGTTGGCAGACAATGGCATTCCTGTAACGGAAGTGGCCGACTACACCGGCTTCCCGGAAATGCTGGATGGCCGGGTCAAGACCCTGCATCCGAAAATCCATGGCGGCATCCTGGCGCGCCGCGATTTTCCCGAGCATCGGGCAGCCCTGCAGCAGCATGATATTCCTACCATCGACATGGTGGTGGTGAACCTGTATCCGTTCCAGCAAACCGTGGCCAAGGATGAGTGCTCGCTGGAAGATGCGATTGAAAACATCGACATCGGCGGCCCTGCGATGTTGCGCTCTTCCGCCAAGAATCACAAGGATGTTGTGGTGATCTGCGACCCCAGCGATTACACCCGTGTGCTGGGTGAGATGAAGGCGGCGCAGGGCGAAGTCAGCTACGAAACCCGTTTTGCACTGGCGATGAAAGTATTCGCGCATACCGCGCAATACGATGGAGCCATCACCAATTACTTCACCTCGTTGGGTGCGGACAAGCAGCATGCAACACGCAGTGCTTATCC
>JAEZLB010000088.1 GCA_023435945.1 Pseudomonadota bacterium
CGTATTGGCCGGTGGCAGGCATGGATCTGAGCCTGCTGGCAATGATGATCTTGTCTGTGACAGCAGCGCGTAAGCTGGCGCAGCGCAAACATGTCGAGCGTGAACGGGAGTTATCGGAGACGGCCGCGGGCGAGGAATCTTCCGCCGGAGGGAAGGTGGTTCATGGCTGATGGGGTCTTTCTGCTGGGGGCAGGTATTGCGGCGGTGCTGGGGTGCGCCTGGCTGGCGCTGGCAATGGAGGCGCACTGGGAACAGGTGCATGGCGCCAGCGCTCCTTCCCGGGCTTCTCAGGCAGGCTTGCGTGCCTTAGGGACGTTGGGTGTGCTGGGCTGTGGGGCACTGTGTTTTGTGGCGGATCGCCCGTCGATGGCACTCTTGTTGTGGCTAATGCTGATGGCCTTTGGTGCAGTGGCGATTGCGTTCACCCTTGCATGGAAGCCGGCATTATTGCAATGCGTGTGGCCGCGTTCCTTGACGGGAGGTCAATAAAAGCGTGCCGGAATGTTCCTCGTCCGGTGGCGTGCTGAACTGCCGTCGTGGCGCGCAGAAATGAAACGGCCTGTGAGTACCGAAGCTTGCAGGTATTGTTGTGTTTGACAACGATGCGGCAATCCTTGGCGTTTTTTGAAAGGATGGGGCCGCATCGGCTTTCCGTTCTGGCGACTAAAAATTTTCCTTCCGACTTTCCTGAAAAAGACCTTCAGGCACGAGGCGCCTTCCCTTGCGACCAAACCTTGGCTTGAAAAGTATAATACAAACGCTTATTATTCTCATTTATCGGATGATGCAGCCAGTTCAGAGAGGCGCTCCCGAGCTTGATGGCCATGGCCTCTTTCCGATGCCGACGCTGTTCATCATGAACGCCGTGCACGTCACCTACCTGCCCTAATATAAGGAGAAAACAATGTCACCCCTGGTGCACAAAGGGTTCCAGCGAATCATTTTCTTTACGCTGTCGCTGTTCGTCGCAGCGGCCGCTCATGCAAACGCGAAGGTCGAGGCTGTGTTGAAGAACTATGCTGACATCGTGCATGCCAACTATGAAGACTCCCTGACTACGGCAAAAGCGCTGCAGAAAAGCGTCGATGCGCTGATCGCAGCGCCTTCCGCTGCCAACCTGGATAAGGCACGCAAGGCCTGGATTGCAGCGCGCGAGCCGTATGGCCAAAGCGAAGTGTTCCGTTTTTACGGCGGCCCTATCGATGACGACGAAGATGTCGAAGGCCGCCTGAACGCGTGGCCGCTCGATGAAGCCTACATTGATTATGTGGAAGGCAAGCCGGAAGCCGGCATAATCAATGACCGCTCCCAGGAATTGACCATAGAGCGTCTGATCGACCTGAATGCGCAAGGCGGCGAAGCCAACGTGGCTACCGGTTATCACGCAGTCGAGTTCCTGTTGTGGGGCCAGGATTTCAACGACAAGGGACCGGGCAATCGTTCTTACACGGATTTCGTGGATGGCAAGAAGCCGAATGCCGACCGTCGCCGCCAGTATCTTAAGCTGATCACGGACCAGATCGTGAAAGACCTGGCATATGTAACCAACGAATGGAAGCCGGGCGCCGATAATTACCGCGCGGCTTTCCTGAAAGATGATCCGCAAGCTTCGCTGCGCAAGATTCTGACTTCGGTGGCCGTACTCTCCAGCGCCGAGCTGGCAGGCGAACGCATGCAGGTGGCGCTCGATAACCAGGACCAGGAAGACGAGCACAGCTGCTTCTCGGACAACACGCACCGCGACATCATCACTAACGCGATGGGCCTGCGCAATGTCGTGATGGGCAGTTATACCCGCGTGGACGGCAGCAAGGTCAGCGGCCCCGGCATCAAGGATCTGGTGGCGGCAAAAGACAAGAAGCTTGCCGAGCAACTGGTGGCGGACTTCAACAAGAGTGTGAAAGCAGCCGAGACCATTCCGGTTCCTTTCGATCAGGCGGTCATGGATACCTCCAATGAGAAAGGCCAGAAGCTGGTGCAGGCAACGATCAATGCTTTGAAGGCGCAGACCATGACTCTGGTACGTGCTGCTCGCGTGCTGGGTATTCAAAAGTTGTCGGTAGCGCCCGAGGAGTAATGGCGCTGCGTGCAGTGAGTGCCTTAACGAGTAAGTTATTCTGAAACTGGCCTGCATATCGGATTCCCCTATGCAGGCCTTTTGTTCTAATCCATGAAAGTATTTTCGCGATTCAAGATCAAGCCGGTGGTAGCGACGGCGATGACGCTGGCGGCGCTGGGCGGTGCGGCCTTTGCTGCCACCGCTGTGGACTGGAGCAAGCCCGAGCCGGGCGAAGAGCTGTCCGCCGGTGATACCACCGTGTTCGAAACCAACCGGCGCGCATTCTCCCTGCCGGTAGCAAACATGTCGCTGGACCGGCGTGGCGATTTCGCGGTCGGTCATTCCTTTTTCAATATGCCCTGGGTAGAAGCACCTGCTTCCACCAAGGCCCGTGACGGGCTGGGGCCGCACTTCATCGGTCGATCCTGCACGGCTTGCCATACGCACGACGGCCGCGGCCAGCCACCGGGACCGGGCGAGCAGCCCATGGGATTACTGCTACGCCTGTCCGTGCCGGGCAAGACTGCCAATGGTGCGCCGATGCACGAGCCTACTTATGGCGGTCAGTTCAACAACAATGCAGTCAGCGGCGTGAAACCTGAAGGCAAAGTTGAGATTACCTACGACGAAGTGCCGGGGCAATTTGCCGATGGCGAAGCATTTAGCTTGCGCAAGCCCACGTACAAATTCTATGACCTGGGTTACGGGCCCATGGATGAACGCGTGATGGTTTCGCCGCGTATCGCGCAGCAAGTGATCGGCATGGGATTGCTGGAAGCCATCCCTGAGAAGGACATCCTGTCGCGTGCCGATCCCGATGACAAGAATGGTGACGGTATTTCCGGGCGGCCGAACTGGGTGTGGAATGCCGTCGAGAAAAAACGTGCGCTGGGGCGTTTCGGCTGGAAGGCGAACTCGCCTACCGTGGCGCATCAGACTGCAGAAGCCGCCAACAGCGACATCGGCATCACATCGCATATCTTCCCGCGCGAAGAGTGCATGCCCGCGCAGAAAGATTGCCAGCAGGCCGAACGCGGCGGCGATCCCGAAATCAATGAGAAGAATCTCGGCAAGCTGATTTTTTATACGGCAACCACGGCCGTGCCGGCGCGTCGTGATGTCGACAAGCCTCAGGTTTTGCAGGGCAAGCGTCTGTTCCACGAAGCGCAGTGCGTGGCCTGTCATGTACCCAAGCATGTAACGGGCAAGCTGGCGGGATACCCGGAACTTTCCAATCAAACCATCCGTCCGTATACCGACCTGCTGTTGCATGACATGGGTCCGGGGCTGGCAGATGGACGTCCTGATTTTGAAGCGAGCGGCAACGAATGGCGCACACCGCCCTTGTGGGGCATAGGCTTGTTCGAAACCGTCAATGGCCACACGACCTATCTGCATGATGGCCGCGCACGCAATCTGCAGGAAGCCATCCTGTGGCATGGTGGCGAAGCCGAGCCTGCCAAGCAACATTTCGTCAACATGAGCAAGGAAGAAAGGGAGGCTTTGATTGCCTTCCTCAAGTCGCTATGAAAACCAGGCGTCCTACTCTTCGTTTCCTTCTGACGGGCTCCCTGTTGAGCGCGTCGCTACTTGTCGCCTCGCCTGCATACAGTGCAGCCAAGGAGCTCCCTGTGCAGAATAAAGTGCTGGGTGCATTGGTGGAACAGGTGCTGCAGCCCATGGCGGACAATTTTGCCAGGAGCAGCGCCGAGCTGGCGAAGCAGAGCAGCGCTTATTGCCAGAATAAGGCGACGCTCGACGATGTGCGGGCGGCATGGTACCAGGCACAGTCCTCCTGGCAGCCGCTGGAGATGATGCCCATCGGTCCGGTCAGCGAGAACCGTCTGCACCGGCAGATCAATGCGTGGCCGGTACGTGGCAACCTGATGCCGCCTTTGCTGAAGGATGATGCCAGTGGCAATGTGGAACGTGGGCGCCGCATAGGCGCCGCCGCCAAAGGCCTGCCGGCGGTCGAGTATCTTCTATTCGATACGCCTGATCGCCTTGCTTCGCACTGCGGTGCCCTGAAAGCCCTGACTGCCCAGATAGCTGAAGAAGGACAAAAGCTCGATCGTGCATGGAAAGAGCCGAGAGGCGGTTTTGGCCGCGAGCTTGCACAGGCTGGCTTGCCAGGCCATACCGAAATTTTTGCGGATGCGGATCAGGCTTACAGCGATATCGTCAATCTCCTGATTGCGGGACTCGACAGCGTCAAGACGGTCAAGCTGGGCAAGGTCATCGAAAACAGCACGAATGGTCCATCGCTCGAGCGGATCGAATCGTGGCGGTCCGGAAATACGCTGAACAACATCTCGAACAACCTGCGAGGCTTCGAAGCAGTTTTCTTTGGCAAGGGAGAGAACGGACTAGGCCTGGATGATTATCTGAACAGCATGGAACGTCCTGGCCTGGTACGTGTCATTCGCAACCAGTTGAATTCAGTGAAGCGGGCCCTGGCTGCCGTTCGCCCTCCGTTGCAAACGGCCTTGACCGAACAGCGTGATGCAGTGGCTGCCTTGCACAAGGAAGTAAGCCGCCTGCAGTATCTGATGGAAACGGAAGTGGCGCCTGCATTGAATGTCGATCTGGGTTTTAACGCCAATGACGGAGACTGAGCAGCATGAGTAAGTCGGCAGGCATCAATCTCGCTCGCAGGAAATTACTTGCAGCGGGACTGGGCACCACAGTCGCAAGCCTGCTGCCCTGGCGTGTGCAGGCCGCTACGTCCGGCCAGCATCTGATCGCGCCCGCACGATTCGGTCAGCAGTATGTACTGGCACGTTTCGATGAGCGACTCGGTACGGACCTCGATACCGGAATGCCGTTTCGCGGCCATGATTTGAAGTTCGATCCCCTGAATCATAATCGTGTATTGATTATTGAGCGCCGCCCAGGTACGCGGGTGCTGGAAGTGGATCTCGCGGCGGGCAAGATCAGCAATGTCTGGCATTCCGAAGAGAACCGGCATTTTTACGGACATGCCTGCTTCAGCCGCGACGGCAAAACCGTATTCATTACGGAAAACGATATTGATAGTGGTGATGGCCTGTTAAGTGTGCGCGATGCACGCGACTTCAGCGTGCTCGATGAATATATGACCCACGGTATCGGACCGCATGAGTTGTTGCTGATGCCTGACGGCGTCACCATGGCGGTCGCCAATGGCGGGGTCCTGACTTTCCCGGAAACAGGGCGCGTCAAGCTCAATCGCGGACGTATCGTTTCCAGCCTGGCATATATCGATATCCGGGACGGGAACCTGCTCGACAAATTCGTCGTGCCGATTCCGCAAATGAGCCTGCGCCACCTGGCGATTACTCCTGACGGACAAGTGGGCGGCGCAATGCAGTACGAAGGCAATCGCAAGGAGGGGCAGCCCCTGATGGTTTTCCACAAGGGGGAAACCGAGCTGCAGGTTGCTGTGGCACCGCAGCCATCCTGGGATCGCATGGCAAACTATGCCGCCTCCATCGCCTACGATGAGCACAGCCAGTGCTTTGCTTTTACCTGTCCTAAGGGTGACACCACGGCGTTCTGGAAAGCAGATCGTAGCTTCAAGGGCGAGCTGACGTTGGCGAAAGCCTCAGGCGTCGCCTTCGAGCAGGGACACGGTTACATCAGCAATGAGCTCGGTGAAATCTACCACGTGGACATGACCACGCTGAAGGCCAACCTGCATGCCCATCATCCGGGACTGGAGTGGGATAACCATCTTTATCTGGTTCGCGAAACAGCCTGAAATATTAGAAATCGTTAAAGCCCGGCGCTTCAGCATGGAGCAAGGACGTGTAGACGCCGGCGCATTCTGAAACATGGGAGCAAACGGCAACGCCGCTGCTCCCATGTTTTTAAGCTCTTCAATTCATCTTGTCCAGCAAATTTAATATTGCAAACAATTCTCATTTGCAATATTATTCTCATCTGT
>JAEZLB010000114.1 GCA_023435945.1 Pseudomonadota bacterium
GGCAAAATCCCGCAAACCGGTGACCGTTGCGACTGGGACAAGTGGACCTTTGAAATCGTGGACCTCGATGGCCTGCGTATCGATAAAGTACTGGCAACGCCCAAGGAAGAAATTCCTGAAGCGGATACGCTCCCCGAGGAAGTCTAGGTTCGCAGCATGCGGCACCTGGATCGTATAGGAACCGCTGTCTTCCAGGCGCCGTGGTGCTGCGGATAAGCGGAATACTGAAGCGGGCGCTCGATGATATGCGTGGTCGAATAACCATCATGAAAATCGAGCGCAATGACTTTCCCGCCCTACCCGCCACCTCTTCCGGCAGGTAACCCCCGCCCTTCACCCGCACATCGTGCTGCACGGCCTGAATCAGGCGCTCAGGCGTATTTTCTGAAAATTCAGCGACCCAACCCACGCCATTCAATCCTGCCCGTACATGCATTCGATCAGCACTCTGATTGACGAAGCGGGACAAGCCCTTCTGCCGGCGCACAGAGTCATCGCTATGAACGTTCACCACCAGCACGTCGCCCAGGCGCTTGGCCTGTTCCAGATAACGGATACGACCGACATGCGAAAGGAAATCTCCGTGAGTGCTGACATCAAGTCGGCGTACGCGTAAAGTGACAAAGTAAGTGCTCTAAACGACACTTACTTGCTTCAAAAATGACACAGTTAGTGCAACTAGCCTATTTTTAGGCCAATGTAGACAAAAGGCTTGGCTTCACTATGAGGCCAGGCCTTTTTTAATGCGAACTCGGTTGGTTTATTTTGCCAGAGGAAGTCGGATTAGGCCTGTTCTTGAATGGCAGTACCGCCCCAAAGCGGACAATGGCGAAGCTAACGTCCGGTTAACCGGCAGCGAAGCTGTCCGGGCTCAAGCGAATGTTAAAAATCATTTAATCTCCTGTGGCCGAAAACGATAGCAAGCTGCAATCTGCTTTTATCGGCCCTGAGCTTTTTCACCGCGTAAAGTCATTACAGTGCTAACGACGGTAGCAGCTGCTTTCCCGTCATCTCGAAAAATGTCACAGGAGTAGTGTGTAATTGTCCGTCCAGTTTGTATTGGCTTAGCCACAGCACGAAGCGTTGAGGTCCATACAGGTCTGAAAAAGTTAATTTTCAAATCAATGCTTGCGAAGGATTCTCCTTCTGCCATTAGTGTCGAATGTGCCGTGCCAATTGCCGCATCTGCAAGCTCACACATTAATCCTCCGTGGACGGTGGCTTGCTGGTTACCATGTACTTCGGGTGACGCGTCAATTTCCACGGTTGCTGTCCCCAAACCAACCTCAGCGACTCTCATTTTCAGCGTTTGAGAAATGGATGTTGGATACTGCATGTGTGTAGTATCCCCATCTTCGAGCGTGCCGGCCAATGATTTCTGTAGATACTCTAGGACGGACAATTTATTAGGTTTAATTTTCATCTCCATCGAATCTAGCTTTTAACTATTACTTGTGTGTCCGAAACTGCCTGTATGCACGAAGGCATAACCCTTCGAAAGCCACATTAGACTTTATTTTTGGCTTGAGCAGCATATCCAACCATTGATAAATAATTGTGAAACACGTCACCCCACGGTGCGCGCCAAATCATGTTTATACCGCAACATAATAGCTTCGCTTTCATGGTTCCGGACATCCCGTAAACATGGTAAGGAGATAATTAAGCCCACATGTCATATTTGGTCAACGGAAAACAGGTTGAAAAGGCGTGAGGTGGTTCTAGTAATACGCCCATAGTAATCATTACCAATGTCTGCTTTTGGTCGACAGCGGCCCTAAGGTGGTTAGGAAGGAAGTATGAACACACTGAATGCAATAACTTGGCGCAGAAGTAGGCAAATTGCATTAACTGTGCCCTAGCACCAGGCAATACTCTGGCACGGGCATAGGTAAATATCTGATTTGTATGGCGTGATGATGCAACTAGTGTGACGCCATACGGCACGGAAATTACGGAAGAAAAAGTAAGGAACAGTGAAGCAGGACAGTCCGCATTATCTGCGGCACATTCCCATGCCATTCAATAAAAAGCAGGCAGTTTCTGCCTGCCCGAAATTTAATGGAGTTGATGTTTCAGATTCGAAAGCTGGTCATGGGCCTGCTTGACGGCGCTTTGCAGGTTCTGATCTACCGAGCTTCCCGCCTGCTTGCAAGCCTCCATCGCTTGATCGCCCAGTTTCTCCAAACGATCGATGCATTCGATGATGGTGCTGTCGTTGGTTTCCTTCGCAAGCATTTGTTTTGCCTGCTCGCTTTCACTATCCAGCTGGGCAATACTGCGCCGCAATTTTTCCGGCACCTGGTTTGCCGACTGGCATAGTTGCGCAGCCTGGTCGATAGTGCGCTCTATGCGCGGAAACTGGTCTTTCACTTGGCTAGCCTGCATATCTCGCTCCTTCGCAAAATGGCGGGGGTATATTGGTCCCGCCAAGGCAGATGAAGTTCCACGAGATTTATCCTCTTTCCAAGCGCAAATCCCATCAGGCTGGCGCCGATTCTTCCAGCAGTGCACGCAAGCCACTGGCCCGGCGTGTTTTCTGCTGGATGGCACGGCTGAACACCTCAGGATCGGGCGTTAGCAGAGTAAAGGCCGTACGGGCACGGGTAATGCCCGTGTAAAGCAGCTCGCGCGTCAGCCCCGGGTTGAGATTCGGCGGCAGTGCCAGTGCGACATGAGAAAATTCCGAGCCCTGGGATTTATGGACGGTCATGGCAAACGCAGTTTCTACATTCGGCAAACGGCTCGCTAATACGCTGCGGCAGCTCTCTCCATCGGGAAAGTACACACGCAAACTGCCGCTGCGCGAGGAGTCGGGCAAGGTAATGCCAATATCGCCATTAAAGACCCCCATGCCGTAATCATTGCGCGTCACCATGACAGGACGCCCGACGTACCATTCGCCGCTGCGCTTCAGATAGGATTTCTGTATCAGGAATTGTTCTATAGCCTGGTTGATGCCTGCCACACCCCAGTCCCCTTCCCGCACCGCGCAAAGAATGCGGAAGGTATCGAATGCCTGCAGGATCGCCCTAATCCACGGCAGCCGATCGGCCTCACTGCCGGATGGCGGTCGGCGCAGCAATTCAAGGTAAGCCAGGTAGGATTGAGGAGCATGCAGTCGCCCCTCCAGTAACAGGTTCAGCAACTGCGCATGGCTAGCATTCTCCAGCCACGATACGGCGTGTTCCTCTTTCCGTCTCAGGCATAGGCTGGCATTCTCGGTATCGCCGCGATTCACGGCCGACGCTAATGCACCGATTGCACCATCAAAACGCCGGCTGGCGCGCAGCATGACTGTTTGCTGGGCTAATGGCCCACCGCCGCAACCATACTCATCCGGTATGGTTTCCCCGCTGGCCTGCATAACATAGTCCGCAGTTTCCGTAGTGTAGCAACCCAACTGTGCATCGCGGCACAAATCACCCAGTACCGAACCCGCCTCTACCGAAGCGAGCTGGTCCTTGTCGCCCAGCAGAATCAGCTTTGCTTGCGGTGGCACTGCGTCCAGCAAGGCAGCAGCCATTTCCAGGTGCACCATCGAGGCTTCATCGACAATCACCACATCCACATCCAGCAGATTGCCAGCGTGGTAGCGGGCCCGCCTGCGGTCAGGCTGCGCGCCCAGCAAGCTGTGCAGCGTGACGGCTGGCGGCAGGCGTTCCGCCAGACTGGTCAGCGGCAAGGCATTGCCCACTTTTTCAGCCAGTCCCGACAGGGCATGGTCTATCGACTGTTTCAGGCGCGCCGCCGCCTTGCCGGTCGGAGCGGCAAGTGCAATACGCAGGCGGCTCGCATCGTCTGACAAGGCAAATAGCAGGGCCAGCAGGCGTGCGACGGTAAAGGTCTTGCCGGTACCTGGTCCGCCGGTAATCAGGGTGAAGTTGTTGCGCATCGCTATCGCGCAAGCAATCTTCTGCCAATCCACGCCCTGTTGCGCTGTGCTGTCAAACAAGCGATCCAGCCAGCCGCGCACCTGCGCAATATCCACCTGATGCGGTTGCGCGACGCGCGACACAATGGTGCTCACCACGCTCTGCTCATGACGCCAGTAGCGCCTCAGGTACAAGCGATCGCCATCCAGTATCAAGGGCTGCTGCTTATCCTCGCCGCGTTCCGTCCCCCAGACCTGCGGACAGGCCGCCAGCGCGTCATGCCATTCACCGGCAGTCGCAGGCAGCTTGCCTGCAGCCACACGGACGGTTTCCCAGTGTTCGTTGGTCCAGCCCAGCAAGCCGCAGGGATCGTCTGCCAGCTCTTCCAGCAGCAGGCAGGAATGGCCGCGTCCTTCCAGTTCGCTGAGCACGGCACTGCAAATTACCAGCACCGGACATTCCTTGCCCAGCGTCGCGATGAAACGTGAAAACGTGAGAGCCAGCCGCCGCAACTGTCTTTCTTCGACCAGTGCATCGAATGCTGCAAACAATGCGGTACTCATGCCACCTCCTCCTCACCACCGGCAGGCAGCAATGCATCCAGTTGTTCCAGCAGGATGGCATCCGGCCGCAGATGGTAACAGCCGTGCGTCGTTTCGTTCGCTACGCCGCGCACGAAATAAAACACTGCGCCGCCGAGTTGCTGCCCGGGATCATAGCGATCGCCAAGCCTCATTCTCAGCAGTCGATGCAAAGCCAGCAGGTAAAGACATGCCTGCACATCGTAACGATGCGAGGCCATGGCCTGGGCGAGCGCTGCATCGTGATAGTCAGCGTCGCCTGTACCCAGCGCATTCGATTTGTAGTCCAGCACCCAGTAACGGCCTTCATGCTGTATGACCAGGTCCATGAATCCGCGCAACATGCCGCGCAGTTGCCGGTCTCCCAGCGTGGCACAGGCCACGTCCGGCGGCAGCAGGCTGCGGCACGTATCATCGAGTTCTGCCGTATTCAGACCCGTGGCTGGCAGCCAGAACTCCATTTCCGGCACGACCTTCTCCATGTCGCACAAGGCGGCATTCAACGGAGGCAAGGTGATGGAAGCGGCGAGCTTCATCCAGGCGATCACCTCTTCTTCCCGATGACTCCAGCCAGCCCTTTCGCAGCGCTGCACGAGCAGGCGTTGGAAATCCGGATCATGGATGATGCTGAATCCCTCCTTCGCCATCCACTCGAACTGCTCGTGCAGGAACTGGCCGGGACGCGCGCCGCGCGGAAAACGGTGCCATGGGAATTCCTGTGATTTGATGGAAGCAGAAATCAGTGTCGAGGCCGCATCGTCGTCGAACAATTTTTCTTCCAATGGCGTAACCGGTGCCGGTACATGCACGAGGCTGCGTGTCAAGGCGGTATAACTTCCGACCGACCAATCACGTTCGAATCGCGCATCGTAACGTGGCGCATCCCCCAGCGGCACCTGGTTTTCCTGGCGCTCAAGCAGAGTCAGCGGCATTTGAGCGGGTGTGTCTTCAATGACGATTGCGCTGCATGACCCGTAGGCCTGATGCAGGCATTCGCGCAAACGGGCCGATGTCACCGTTTCACCGCCTGCCAGCAGGTAACCGAAAGCCGATTGGTCTATCCTGTCTTTCAAAGAGGCCACACCCAGCCATATCGCGTGGCGCGCGCGCGTGACCGCCACATAAAACAAGCGCAGGTCTTCGCGCAGCCTTTCTTCTTGCTGCAGGCGTGCCATCTCTTCGGTGCAGGTAAAACGTATTACCTTGTTGCCCTGCCCTTCGACAATTTCATAAAAACCGGCATCGCGAGCTTGTGCACGCGCAGTAACGCCGAAAGGAATGAATACCAGCGGATACTCCAGCCCCTTGGATTTATGCACGGTGATCACCTTCACCAGGCCCGCATCCGACTCAAGACGCAGGATCTGCTCTTCGCTGCTGTCCGCTTCGCTGTCGATTTGTTCGGCCAGCCAACGTATTAGCGCTTGTTCGCCATCCAGTTGCTGACTGGCGGCTTGCAGCAGTTCCGCCAGGTGCAGGAGATCGGTCAGCGCCCTTTCGCCGCCCGCCTTATTCAAGAGACGCGCGGGTAAATCCAGTGCATGCAGCAAGCGCCGCAGCATAGCCAGCACTCCCTGACGCTGCCATACCTGCCGCCATTCCTTCAATTGTTCACCACGCGCCTCCCAGGCCAGATCGTCGCTGGCAAGCTCAGCCAGTTCCGACAAAGGCAGGTCCATCGTTGCCGTGGCGAACGCGGCACGAGCCAGCTGGGCATCAAGCGGGCTGGCAACGGCGTGCAGCCAGCGCAATACATCGGCGGCCTGGGGCGTATGGAATACCGAATCCTTGTCGGAGAGATAGACGCTTGCCACCTGTCGCTGCTGCAAGGCATGGCGTATAGCGGCAGCTTCGCCTCGGTCGCGTACCAGGATCGCGATGTCGGCGGCCTGCAATCGCTGAAATTCCTCGTTCCTCACGAAACCGGTTTTCGGATCATTCAAAAGATCTACGATCTCTGCGGCACAACGCTCGGCAAAAAACGCTCGATACTGTGCCTGCGCAGTCATGGCTTCATCGGCATGGCACCACAAGGTGATGGCGGCGTCCGCTCCCTTGCCTCGCACAAAGTATTCAGCACGATCACTGGCCTTGACCGCATGGAACGGCAAGGGCGTGTCCGCTCCTCTGCCGAAACCGAATGCTCCCTTGGCATGTCCCGGCATGTCAGCGCCCTGTCCCTCAGCGTGAAGAAAAATGTGATTGACACCTTCGACCAGTGAGGTACAGGAACGGTAGTTAGTATCGAGCAGGTAATGACGTCCCGCCGTCGCTTGTCGCGCTTCGAGATAGCTATAGATGTCGGCGCCACGGAATCCGTAAATAGCCTGCTTGGGATCGCCGATCAGGAATAGCCCATAGTCCGAGCTTGTGTTCGCGACATCGTAAAGCAGGTCGAGGATGCGGTACTGGTCGGGCGAGGTATCCTGAAATTCGTCGACCAGTGCAACCGGGAACTGCAGGCCGATCACGCGTTTTAACATGGTGCTGTTGTCACCTTCCAGCGCCTCTTTCAGGCGAACCAGCATGTCGGCAAAACCGAACTGGCGCGTGCGCCGCTTGAGTTCGGCAACGCGCTCGGCCACCTTGATGGCGGCGTGGCGCCACAACAGATGTTCCAGCGGAGCGATAGCGGCGAGCTCACGGCGCAGAGTCTCCAGCGCAGCGAAATCCTCCGGCACCTCGACATGGAAGTTCTTGTTGCAGGCATCCTGCAAGCCTGAAGGTGTCAGCCTTTCCCAGGCCTTGTCGAAACCGGAATCGGGCCAGATCCGGCAGGGTTCTCCCGCCCAGGCCAGCAGGCTGGCGAACCATTTATCAACCGTTGCAGGCTTGAGCTTGACCGCACTGAATCCTTTGGGAGCAACCCTGCGCTGCTCGTTCATCCAACTCTGCATGCGCAAGGCTCGTGCGCCCCAGGCCGATTTAATGGGGGCGAGCTGTGCGATGAGTCTTGCCCTGTCTTCACGTATCAACTGTTCCAGCGGCAGGTCTGGCACAGCTTCCAGCATTGCGGCACGAGGTGCAAGTGCGCGTATTCTTTTCTGCAGCGAAGAGAAATCAGGCCAGCACTCGCGCAAGGCCAGCAAGCTTTCTTCTTCCAGCGCATAAACGTGGTGACGCCAGTAGTCGCGCATGGCATCGTCCAGCAACCTGTCTTCGCTCGCCACCAGTTCTTCGTCGAACAGGCAACCGCTGTCGAACGCATGTTCGCGCAGCATGCGCTGGCACCATGCATCGATGGTGAAGATAGAGGCCTCGTCCATGGCTTCCGCCGCCTGCGTCAGCAGATGGGCGGCATGCAGGCGCTCCTGCATCTCCGGATAGGCTGCTATCAGCGCAGCCAGGAAGGGATCGCCGGCTTCAGATGCCATGTCGCGGAATACACTTGCGGCTTCCAGCAGGCGCTGCCGGATGCGGTCCGACAATTCGCGCGTTGCGGCACGCGTGAAGGTCATCACCAGTATTTCCGCCGGATGCAGGGGACGCTTATAAGCGTTTTCAGCGCCGTGTCCCAGTACCAACCGCACATAGAGCGCTGCGATGGTCCAGGTCTTGCCGGTGCCGGCACTGGCCTCGATCAGGCGTGAACCGTGCAAGGGAAAGGTCAGCGCATCCAGTTTTTCGCTCATGCTGCTCCCTGTCCCAGGTTGGCTTCCTGGCTTTCCTGTTGGCCTTCTTCCAGTGGCAGTATCTGTATGCCGGAAGCCAGCCAGTCGGCATAAGGACCGTAAAGCATTTCCGTCCAATGCAGCCATTGCGGTTCCCCATTCAGGGCTTCGAATGTCGGCCAGGTGCGTGCCAAGCACAGATCTTCGTTTTCACCGGACATCGCGTAGTTGCCTTCATAGGTGTTGCT
>JAEZLB010000213.1 GCA_023435945.1 Pseudomonadota bacterium
GGGCTGAATATCATGATGAGCCTGAAAGGCGATGGCAAGCCCGTATCATTCATCGAGGACTGCGCGGTGCCGCTGGAGCATCTGGCCGAGTACACCAGCCGCCTGACCGAAGTCTTCGCAAGACATGGCACACGCGGCACCTGGTATGCGCATGCCTCGGTCGGCACGCTGCATGTGCGACCCATCCTCGACATGCGGCGCGACGGCAGCCGCAAGATGCGTGACATCGCCGAGGAAGCGGCAGCACTGGTGCGCCAGTACAAGGGCGCATTCTCCGGCGAACACGGCGACGGTCTGGTGCGCAGTGAATGGGTGGCGTGGCAATTCGGCGACCGGCTGATGCAGTCCTTTGCCGACGTCAAGCAAGCCTTGGATCCAGCTGGCTTGATGAATCCCGGGAAAATCGTCAACGCATCGCGCATGGATGACCGGCGGCTCTATCGCTTCAAACCCGGATACCAAGAAGTCCCGTTGCAACCAGCGCTAGACTGGTCCGCCTGGAACGTGCAGTCCGATCACGTGACCGAGGAGATCAGCGCCCCCGGCACCGGTGGTGATGCGACTGGCGGCTTCGCCAAGGCGATCGAGATGTGCAATAACAACGGTCATTGCCGCAAGTTCGATAGCGGCACCATGTGCCCGAGCTATCGCGTCACCAGAGACGAGAAACATCTCACGCGCGGCCGCGCCAATACCCTGCGCCTCGCCGTGTCAGGCCAGCTCGGCACCGAAGCACTGACCTCCGATGAGGTGTATGAAGCGATGGATTTGTGCGTCTCCTGCAAGGGCTGCAAACGCGAATGTCCGACCGGCGTCGACATGGCGCGCATGAAAACCGAATTCCTGTTCCATTACCGTCGCAAGCATGGACTGCGCCTGAAAGATAAGCTGGTAGCTTACCTGCCGCGTTACGCGCAATGGGGGGCGCGTTTTCCGCTGCTGTTCAACCTGCGCGACCGCTTGCCTGGCATGGCCTGGCTCAGCGAAAAACTACTGGGACTCAGTGCGCGGCGGAGCCTGCCGGTCTGGCGCAGCGATGTCTTTTCCGACGCTTCGCATGGATCGGAAAATCAGTCAGCCAAGCCGGAAGTAGTGCTCTTCGCCGATACCTTCAATCGCTATTTCGAATCCGAAAACGCTCGTGCCGCGCTGCGCGTACTGCAGGCTGCCGGCTACCATGTCCATCTCGCCCAGTCCGGCAAGGGCGAGCGCCCCTTGTGCTGCGGCCGCACCTTTCTCGCCGCCGGCCTAATAGAGGAAGCAAAACAGGAAGCGCGCCGCACGCTCGATGCGCTTCGCCCCTTCATACAGCGAGGATTGCCGGTGATAGGCCTGGAACCGTCCTGCCTGCTGACCATGCGCGATGAATTCCTGGCTTACGGCTGGGGCGACGAAGCAAAGCAGCTGGCGCAACAGGCGATGCTGTTCGAAGAATTTCTGGCGCGCGAAAGCAAAGCCGGCACTTTGCATCTGCCGCTCAAACCGTTACCGCAAAAAACTGCACTCCTGCATGGGCACTGTCACCAGAAAGCCTTCGACGCCGTCAGGCCGGTGCAATCGGTATTGGCCCTGATACCCGAGTTACAGGTAAAGCTGATCGAATCCAGTTGCTGCGGCATGGCAGGCAGTTTCGGTTATGAAGCCAAGCATTACGATATGTCGATGGACATGGCGGAACTAGCATTGCTGCCGGCAGTCCGTCAGGCCGGCGAAGAAACGCTGATCGTTGCCGATGGCACCAGTTGCCGACACCAGATTGCCGACGGCGCGAACAGAAAAGCCCTGCACGTGGCGCGGGTGCTGGAGGCAGCGCTTCAGCGGGATTAACCGCCCTCGCTGTCGCAGCCAGGTGCCATAACGCCACCGTCTTGCTTCTGCCTTTTTACTATTCGAGGCTCACAGAATTTTTTCGGATCCGCCATGACCACGACTTCGCCGCTGCTTCCCCCGCCAATCGCCCTTCCCGGTCAGGATGCACGCACGGTAAGCACGCCTGCCCTGTTGGTCGACCTCGATGCGTTCGAGTACAACATCCATCATATGGCGACGCTGGCGCGCCAGCATCGCGTAAAGCTTCGTCCACATGCCAAGGCACACAAATCCAGCTCAGTGGCGCTGACGCAACTCGCACAAGGCGCGGCAGGCATCTGCTGCCAGAAACTCAGTGAGGCCTATCCTTTCATGAATGCAGGCGTGAAGGATATATTCATCAGCAACCAGTTTGTCGGGGAAGCCAAGGTAGCAATGGCGGTCGAGCTGGCGCACCATGTGATGCTGAGCGTGTGCGTCGATCATCCGGCGCAGGTGAAAGCGCTGGGCGAGGCCGCCGACAGGGCAGGCATTCTCATTACCGTGCTTCCGGAGGTCGACATCGGCCATGGCCGCTGCGGCGTTGGCAATGTGGAGGATCTTCTGGCTCTGGCAGACTGCATAGCCAGTTATCATTCCCTGCGCTTTGGTGGCATACAGGCATATCACGGCGGCATACAGCATCTTGCAGACTGGGAGGACCGCAGGCAGGCAGCCGGTCGCGCGGCCAGAATGGCGCACACCTTTGTCCAGGCGCTTGAAAGTCGCGGCATCGCCTGCCCCACTGTCACCGGCGGCGGCACCGGCACCGTGGAATTCGATGCGGCAAGCAGCGTCTACACCGAAATCCAGCCGGGCACCTATGTGTTCATGGATGAGCATTACGGCACCAATGGTTGGGCCGGCACGTTGCGACTGCGCCAGAGCCTGTTCATTGCTGCCACCATCATGAGCACCTGCAAGCCGGGACGCGCGGTATGCGATGTCGGCCTGAAAGGCGTGGCGGTTGATTCGGGCCTGCCCCGCGTTAGCCAGAGCGCTGGCGGTGATCGCTTTCGCTATATCGCCGCCAACGATGAACACGGCATACTCATGACCACGCAGGATGAGACGGCCGATGACCACACCGATCCGCTGGGCGAACGGGTGCTCTTAATCCCGGGCCATTGCGACCCCACCTGCAATCTGTACGCGGAATATGTGGGCATCAGAAACGGCATCGTAGAACGCGTGTGGAAAATCGATGCCCGCGGCTTGAGCCAATAACCCCTCTCCCCTCTCACTCCACCCTGTGCAAGCCAGCCCTAATGCAGGTCAGTCAGGCGCGAGATAGGCAGCGTACTGGAGATGAACCTGGGATACCAGCAAACATCCCTTGCAACGTTCCAGGGCGGGCCTGGAGACTGACTTAAATAAATTGAATGAAGAGGGACGCTGGCTGTTCAGCATCAAGCATTGCACCAAAGCCATCATCCGTCGTTCCACCCGTTCCCCGGCTGAAGCAACTATCAGGAATTCGATATTGGCGCCACCACCAGGCAATTACGACCGCCATGCTTGGCGCGATACAGCGCCTCGTCGGCACGGCGCAACGTGAGCTGGTAATCGGGATGCCCATTGTGAACCGCAAGCCCGATGCTGATCGTTAAGTTGATAGTACGATCCATGGGAAGACGGAAAATCTCGTCAGCGATGCGGCCACGCAGTTTCTCAGCGGCCGCAATGGCCCCTGCCTCATCGGTATCGACCAGCAGCATCAGGAACTCTTCCCCCCCCAGACGGAAGATATAGTCGCCGCCACGGCTGTAGTTGCTCAGCACGATCGCAACCTGCTGCAGTACGGCATCGCCCGCTTCGTGACCGAACTGGTCGTTCACTTTCTTGAAATAATCGATGTCGATGGCAAGCAACGAAAAGGTCGTGCCGCGCTGCCGCGCATAGGCCACTTCCTTGCTTAACACGACCGGGAGGAACTTCCGGTTCAACAGGCGGGTAAGCACATCGCGCCCCGCCTCAAGCTCATGGTTTTGCTGGAACAGATTGTCCAGGTGAAAACCGATGACCTTGGTTTGCTCACGCAGTTCTCGCAGGCGACGATTGCTTTCTTCCCTGTCCAGCGCTTCCGGCTGCTCGAAAAGCGGTAGCAGCACGTTGTCTATGTACTCCATCGCTTTGAGAATGAGCGCCGATTCGCTCATGCTTTCAAAGGCATGTGCGCCTTTATGGTTGTACCACAAGCCAAATTCGGCCGCGCCTATGCGCGGCAGTTGCTCGCTGTGCTGCCCCATCGCCAGCTCGAACATCAACTGGTTTTCCCAGTCCAGCAAAGCAGCACGCTGGCGTTCTCGCTCAGCCGCCACG
>JAEZLB010000243.1 GCA_023435945.1 Pseudomonadota bacterium
ACATAGGTCAGCAGAAAAATCACGATCAGAAAGGCTACTATCGTCACGATGGCCGGATAGGTAAAAGCCAGCCTCACCTTCTGCACCAGCGAATTGCGGCGTTCGATGTAATCGGCCAGGCGGGACAGCACCCGCGACAACTGGCCGATCTGTTCACCCGAGGCAACCAGGGCACGATAAATATCTTCAAAATCACGCGGATGCTTCGATAAGGCATCCGACAGCGACGAGCCGCCGACCACTTCAGAACGAATCGAGGCCACCAGATCGCGCACATAGACGCGCTCTGCCTGATCCTGCAACACTGACAACGCTTGCTCCAGCGGCAAGCTGGCCTCCAGCAGGCTGGCCAGCTGCCGCGTAACCAGCGCCAGCTCGGTCGTCGACAACTTGTCGCCAAAGGCACGGCGCCGGACATGGCCGCTTTCATCCACCTGCCCGGCAATCGCTTCCACCTTCAACGGGATCAAGCCCTGGTTTCTCAGGTCGGAACGAGCAGCACGCGCGCTATCAGCATTGAGTACCCCTTTCTTGGTAGCACCGCCGCTATCTGACGCTTCATAACGAAAGGCTGGCACTGCGTTCCCCTGTCATATGTCCGCGCATGCGCTTAATCCTTGGTCACGCGCAGCAATTCTTCGCGTGTCGTGGTGTCGTTGGCCAGCCAACGCTCGCCATCTTCACGCATGGTACGCATGCCATTCTGCTGCGCCGTCTTGCGAATTTCCGCCTCCGACGCCTGTTCATGGATTTGTGAGCGGATCTGGTCCGTGGTCAGCAGCAGCTCGTATACGCCCACACGTCCCTGATAACCGGTCATGCCGCACTTGTCGCAACCGACTGCATGCCACTCATGTCCATCGTAATGACGGCATACCGGACACAGCTTGCGCACCAGGCGCTGCGCAACAGCACCCAACAACGATGATGACAGCAGGAAGGGCTCGATGCCCATATCGAGCAAGCGCGTGACTGCTGCGGCCGCATCATTGGTATGCAAAGTAGCCAGCACCAGGTGGCCGGTTAGCGAAGCCTGCACTGCAATCTGCGCGGTTTCCAGGTCGCGGATCTCGCCGATCATGATCACATCCGGATCCTGACGCAGGATGGCGCGCAGCGCTTTTGCAAACGTCATGTCTATGCGTGGATTCACCTGCGTCTGACCGATGCCCGGCAATTCATATTCCACCGGGTCCTCTACCGTGAGGATGTTGGTGGTAGTCGAATTCAGGCGCGACATCGCCGCATACAAGGTGGTCGTCTTACCGGATCCGGTCGGCCCCGTGACCAGCACGATGCCATGCGGCTGCGCGATCAGATGATCGAACTGTTTCCGGGTTTCATCGTCCATGCCAAGATGCTGCAAGTCCAGGCGACCGGCTTCCTTGTCCAGCAGACGCAATACCGCGCGCTCGCCGTGACCGGTGGGCAGCGTGGAAACACGCACGTCGACCGCCTTGCCACCGATTCTCAGGGTGATGCGTCCGTCCTGCGGCAGGCGTTTCTCAGCGATATCGAGTTGCGCCATGATCTTGATACGCGAGATCAGCGACGCATGGATCGCCTTGCGCGGACGAACGATGTCCCGCAAAGTGCCATCAATGCGAAAGCGCACGACGGACACTTGCTCATAAGGTTCGATATGAATATCGGATGCCCCATCACGCAGTGCCTGTGAGAGCAGCGCATTGATCATGCGGATCACGGGGGCGTCGTCCGCCGACTCCAGCAAATCTTCGACCGCCGGCATATCAAGCATAAGCTTGGTCAGGTCGAGGTCGGCTTCATATTCATCGATCACATCGGCGGCATTGCCGACTGATCCCGAATAGGCTTTTGAAATCGCGCTATCCAGCATTTCTCTCGATACAGGCTTCAGGCGTACACGCCCGAAGCGGCGACTGATCTCCGCAATCGCGCTCGGCGCCGTCGTATCCGAGATCCACACTTCCACGGCATTATTGCCATTGGCTTCGGCACGGTGCGCAAGCACGCCGAAATCCCGTGCAAACGAGTAAGGCAAAAGCCGGTCTTCCATCATCGCATTCTCCATGAACATTTATTGCGGAACGCGCAAATCGACTGGCGGCTCCGGAGCGGGCGATGCGGGTATTGACGATTCGTTTACATGCCCGGGTGCGGGATGCAAGAGCTGCTCGGGCGGAACAGGCTGCAGGGGCGTGGTGGGCGGTATGAACGGAGTTTCGTTCGGCATCGCACTCTCCTCCTTCAGATTCACTTGGAGCAACGGAGGTTCCATAATCTGGCCATTTATCATCGGTGGCAGCAGCAGCGGCCCCATATCCGGCAGAAGTCGGGGCGGATTAGCCTGGCTGGCTATGCCGACGTTGCGAATATAGTCATAACGATCCGTGGTGATAATGGTGCTGTGCTGGGGAGTACGCAGCACGGTTGGTTTCAGGAAAACCATGAGATTCCGCTTTTCGCGACTGCGGCCCTGATATTTAAACAAATTGCCCAGCACGGGAATATCACCCAGTACAGGCACCTTTTCGATCGAATCGCCTATCTTGTCATCGATCAGGCCGCCCAGCACGATGATCTGACCGTCATCGACCAGCACATTGGTTTCAATCGAGCGCTTGCTCGTGATGAGGTCGGCTGCGCCTGCCTGTTGGCGAACAGCGGAAGTTTCTTGATAAATCGCCATCTTGACCGTACCGCCTTCAGAAATCTGAGGACGCACGCGCAAGGACAAGCCTACGTCCTGGCGCTCGATAGTCTGGAAAGGATTGACGCCTGCCGAGCCGCCCAGCCCGGTGGTGTATTGTCCGGTAATAAACGGAACATTTTCACCCACCACGATGCGTGCTTCTTCGTTATCCAACGTAATCAGATTCGGCATGGACAGAATGTTGGCATCTTCCTCGGTTTCCAGGGCGCGCGCCAACGCCCCCAGCGTTAGGCGGCCACCGACCTGGCGGAACACACCGAAATTCAAGCCACTGCCTGGCGCCGCCGGCACGCCATCGGTGGCGATAGAAATCGCCTGCTGAATCAGGTTGTTTCCGCCCTGGCTGAATCCGGTCAGCGTACCCACGCGGTAACTGCTGCCGCTATCGCCGGACAAGCCAGCCCATTGCACGCCGAACTCGGCAGCGCGCGATGCGGAGATTTCAACAATCAGTGATTCCACATACACTTGCGCACGACGTGAATCGAGCTGATCGATGACGCTGCGCAGATTGCGATACACCGGTTCGCTGGCCGTAATAATCAGGGTATTGGTGGCGGGATCGGCCTGTATGAATC